>CAMLNY010000319.1 GCA_946481405.1 uncultured Brevundimonas sp.
CCGGCGGTGACCGCGAATCTCGGCTTCGTCGCGCATACCGCCCAGCGACATGCGGACGTACTCACGCCCGGTCGCCTTGGCGATCGACTTGGCCAACGAGGTCTTGCCGACGCCCGGAGGGCCGACGAGGCACAGGATCGGGCCCTTGAGGCTATTGGTGCGCGCCTGGACGGCGAGATACTCGATGATCCGTTCCTTGACCTTCTCGAGGCCGTAGTGATCCTCCTCGAGGATGTCCTCGGCCTTCTGCAGGTCGATCGGCTTCTGCTTGGTTTTGCCCCACGGAATAGACAACAGCCAGTCGAGGTAGTTCCGGACCACCGTCGACTCGGCCGACATCGGGCTCATATTGCGCAGCTTCTTCACCTCGGCCTCGGCCTTGGTGCGGGCTTCCTTGGAAAGGCGCGTCTTACGGATGCGCTTCTCCAGCTCCATGATCTCGTCACGCGCGTCGTCTGTCTCGCCCAGCTCGCGCTGGATCGCCTTCATCTGCTCGTTCAGATAATATTCGCGCTGGGTCTTCTCCATCTGGCGCTTCACGCGCGAGCGGATCTTCTTCTCGACCTGCAGGACGGAGATCTCGCCCTCCATCAGGCCATAGACCTTCTCCAGCCGCTGCGGCACGGCGATGGTCTCAAGCAGGCCCTGCTTGTCGGCGATCTTGACCGACAGATGGGCGGCGACGCTATCGGCCAGCTTCGACGCATCCGTGATCTGGGGAATGGAGCTAAGGGCCTCGGGCGGGACCTTCTTGTTCAGCTTCACATAGCTCTCGAACTGCTCGACTACGGCGCGCAGCAGGGCCTCGGCCTGCGACGGCTCGCCCTGCTCGTCGGCTATTTCGACGGCCTCGGCCTCGAAATACTCCTCACGGTCGGTGAAGCGGGTCAGGCGGGCCCGCCCCTTGCCTTCGACCAGGACCTTCACGGTGCCGTCGGGCAGTTTCAGCAGTTGCAGCACGGTGGCGAGCACGCCGACCGGATAGATGGCGTCCGGCGACGGATCGTCGTCGACGCTGTTCTTCTGGGTGGCCAGCAGGATCTGCTTCTCACCCTTCATGATCTCGTCGAGGGCCCGAACGGATTTCTCGCGCCCTACGAAGAGCGGCACGACCATGTGCGGGAAGACGACGATGTCCCGCAGGGGCAGGACGGGGAGGATTTTACTCTCGGACATTATGCGCTCCTGGGCCTTTGATCATCTCCGGCCCGCCTGACCGGACGCCCCGCGATATGCAGCGACACCCTGGACAGGCCCGTCGATTCCGACGGCGTTCATGTGAGTATGTGGCCCCTTGCACCCGGGGTTCAAGCGCTGCTGCGGGACGATACACAGGTGCGCCGATCTCCTGCCAAGCTGCACGAACCATGCGTTGTCTGATTGATCGCCGATGGAATGTGCGTCTAACAGCCCTCGACGAGAGCATGAGACGGGGCCGGGGCGCTGTGGCTCCCCCGCCGCAACATCGTCCGTCCTCGGCAACCGAAGCCAACCGTGGCCGTTGCGATGGCAACGACAATCCTGACCGGGAGGCCCTTTTGTACAAGATCATCACCCTGGCCGCGGCCGCATCCCTGCTGACGCTGGCGGCCTGCAACCGCGAGACCGAAACCGCTCCGGCGGGCGACGACGCGGCGGCGGCGGCCGCTTCGGCTGAAGACGCCGCGACGGACGCGGCGGCCGGCGCCTCGAGCGGAACCACAGGTTCGGCATCGTCGGCCACTTCGAGCGCCGGCTCGGAGACCATGGCCCCGGCGGACGGCGCCTCCGCCAGCCCGACGGGGGCAACCGCCGGTCCGGTCAGCGACGAGACCCGCGCCAATGCGCAGTCCGCGGCGGAAGAGACCAACCTGCATCCCAAGCCGTCCGGCCAGCACTGAGGCCCCGTCAGGTCAAGAAAAAGGGGCGGGACCGCGACGGTCCCGCCCCTGTTCGTTTGTGCGTCAGGTCCGCTCAGGCGGCGCCGTCGGCGGCCTTCTTCTTCTCGGCATAGATCAGCAGGGGCTGGGCCTTGCCGTCGATGACCTCGGCGTTGACGACCACTTCCTCGACACCCTCGAAGGTGGGCAGCTCGAACATCGTCTCCAGCAGGATGCCTTCCAGGATAGAACGCAGCCCGCGGGCGCCGGTCTTGCGCGTGATGGCCTTCTTGGCGACGGCCATCAGGGCGTCGTCGGTGAAGGTCAGGTTGACGTTCTCCATCTCGAACAGGCGCTTGTACTGCTTGACCAGGGCGTTCTTCGGCTCGGTCAGGATGGTGACCAGGGCCGCTTCGTCCAGATCTTCCAACGTCGCCAGGACGGGCAGACGGCCGATGAACTCCGGGATCAGGCCGAAGCGCATCAGGTCGTCGGGCTCGACGTTCTTCAGGATGTCGCCGGTGCGGCGCTCGTCGACGTTCTTGACCTTGGCGCCGAAGCCGATCGAGGCTCCCTCGCCGCGCGCCGAGATCACCTTCTCCAGACCGGCGAAGGCGCCGCCCACGATGAAGAGGATGTTGGCGGTGTCGACCTGCAGAAACTCCTGCTGCGGGTGCTTCCTGCCGCCCTGCGGGGGCACGGAGGCGACGGTGCCTTCCATGATCTTCAGCAGGGCCTGCTGCACGCCCTCGCCCGAGACGTCGCGGGTGATCGAGGGGTTGTCGGACTTGCGCGAAATCTTGTCGATCTCGTCGATGTAGACGATGCCGCGCTGGGCCCGCTCGACGTTGTAGTCGGAGGCCTGAAGCAGTTTCAGGATGATGTTCTCGACGTCCTCGCCCACATAACCGGCTTCGGTCAGGGTGGTGGCGTCGGCCATGGTGAAGGGCACGTCGATGATGCGCGCGAGCGTCTGGGCCAGCAGCGTCTTGCCGGAGCCCGTCGGGCCGATCAGCATGATGTTCGACTTGGCCAGTTCGACGTCGTTGTTCTTCGTCGCGTGGTTCAGGCGCTTGTAGTGGTTGTGGACCGCGACCGAGAGCACCTTCTTGGCATGGTTCTGGCCGATGACGTAGTCGTCCAGGACCTCACGGATCTCCTTCGGAGTCGGGACGCCGTCCTTGGACTTCACGAAGCCGATCTTGTGCTCTTCACGGATGATATCCATGCACAGCTCGACGCATTCATCGCAGATGAACACGGTCGGTCCGGCGATGAGCTTGCGCACCTCGTGCTGGCTCTTACCACAGAAGCTGCAATAGAGCGTCGACTTGGCGTCGGT
>CAMLNY010000320.1 GCA_946481405.1 uncultured Brevundimonas sp.
GACGGCGCGGAGTGAAGATGCCGGGCGTGTCGACCAGCACGATCTGGGCGTCGCCCTCCATGGCGATGCCGCGCACGGGAAAGCGGGTCGTCTGGACCTTCTGGGTGACGATGGAGACCTTGGACCCCGTCAGCCGGTTCACCAGCGTCGACTTGCCGGCGTTGGGCGCGCCGATGATGGCGGCGAAGCCGGCGCGGGTCTGGGTTTGGGTCTCGGTCAAATCACGCCTTCACGTTTGAGCATGGCGGTCGCGGCCGCCTTTTCCGCGTCCTGACGCGAACGGCCGGGGGCGGTCAAGGGTTCGATGCCCGCGATGGACACCTCAACCGTGAAGGTCGGAGCGTGGTCGGAGCCGGTCTGGCCCACGATGCGATAGGTCGGCAGCGGTCGTCCGCGCCCCTGCGACCACTCCTGCAGGGCCGACTTGGGATTGTTGAGCGCACGGGGAGCCGGCGCGGCCAGTTCCCCGGCCCAGGCGCGGTCGAACACGGTGCGGGCGGCGTCCAGCCCGCCATCGAGATAGACGGCCGCGAGGATGGCCTCCACGGCGTCGGCGACGAGGCCCTCCTTGCGACGGCCGCCCGACTTCGACTCCCCCGGCGACAGACGCAGGGCGTCGCCGACCTTCAGTCGCTCTCCGACCCGGCCACAGGCGTGTTTGTCGACGAGGGCGTGCAGGCGCGAAGACAGTTCGCCTTCATCGGCTTCGGGGAAGTCGGCGTGGAGGCGGTCGGCGACCAGAAGACCGAGAACGCGGTCGCCGAGGAACTCCATCCGCTCATTGTCGCGCGGGGCCTTGCCGGCGGCCTTGTCGGCCCCCTCCCCCACGCTGGAATGGGTCAGGGCCCGCTCCAGAAGGGCGGGATCGCGGAACGCGTGGCCGAGGCGGTCGACCAGCGCGGCCACCGCCTCGTGCCGGGTGTTGGCCATCAGTCCAGAACGCGGAAGAAGCGGCTGGGCCGGACGTTGGCGAACCAGCTGACCGGGTTGAACAGCGAGGCCCCCGGCTCCCAGGAGAACATGATGATTTCGGCCTTGCCGACCAGGTTCTCGTCCGGGACCAGACCGACGCCGGCCGATTCCTGCACGCGGCTGTCGATCGAGTTGTCGCGGTTGTCGCCCATCATGAAGTAGTGGCCGGCCGGGACTTCGTAGACCGGAGTGTCGTCCAGATCGCCGCCGGGGCCGAAGTCCTGGGTCATGAAGGACTTGCCGTTGGGCAGGGTCTCGCGGACCTCGGTGACCGGGCGCGGGCCGAAGATGTCGTTGACCTCGCCGGCGCTCACCACGACGTCCTGAACCGGCTGGCCGTTGATGTAGAGCTTGTTGGCGATCATCTGGATCTGGTCGCCCGGCAGGCCGATCACCCGCTTGATGTAGTCCGTCTTGTCGTCGCGCGGCAGTTTGAAGACGACGATGTCGCCCCGGTTCGGCGCGCGGCCGAAGACGCGGTCCTCACCCAGCGGCAGATTGATCGGCAGGCCCGACGAGAATTTGGAATAGCCGTAGGCCCACTTGGACACGACGATGTAGTCGCCTTCGTAGAGATTGGGCTCCATCGAGGCCGAGGGGATGGTGAAGGGCTGGAACAGGAGGACGCGCAGGACGAAGGCGATGGCCAGGGCCACCACGACCGTCTTCACGATCTCCAGCGTCTCCGAGCCAGCCGAACCGCCGTCGTCGTCCTTGTCGTCGCCCCGGACGTGAACCTTGGCCGCGGCCGGGATCTTTTCCTTCTTGCCCGCGTCGTTGAACGGGGCGTCGCCCTGATCGCTCCAGATCGGGCGCGAGGCGGCGGCCGCCGCGGCGGCGACCGGCATGGCCTGGACCGGCTCGGGCTCGACTGGCGGTTCCTCGACGACCTCCCCGGCTTCGACGGGCAGACCAGCCTCGGAGGCGGCGAAGGCGGCCTCGGCGGCGTCGACCTCGCCGGCGCCCGCGACCTCGGGCGTCACGTCGACATCGTCGGGCGAGACGTCATGGGTCACCACGGCCGACGAGTCGGCGTCCGTCGTGTCGACCAGAGGCTTCTCGTCGTCGTAGGGCTTGTTTTCGCTCATCTGGAAGGCTCGGTCCCCGGCCGCCGCACGCGGCTCGTATCCGGTGAGGCGTATAGCCCGTTTACGCCACGGGCAAGGCTTCGATCACCACGAAGGCGAGTGCGTAGGGGTGTTCGTCCGACAGGGTCAGGTGGATGTGGGCCCTGTGCCCCGGCGGAGTGAGCCGTTCGAGGTGTTTCGCAGCCGGTCCGGTCAGGGCGAGCGTCGGCTGGCCGGAAGGCAGGTTCACCACCCCCATGTCCTTCCAGTAGACGTCGCGGCGCATGCCGGTGCCCAGAGCCTTGGCGCAGGCCTCCTTGGCCGCGAACCGCTTGGCGTAGCTCCATGCGGCGTCGGGTTTGCGGTCCGAGCGGGTGCGTTCGATCTCGGTGAAGCAGCGGTTCTTGAAGCGATCGCCGAAGCGGTCGAGCGAGTCCTGGATACGCCGGATGTCCGACAGGTCCGCGCCGATGCCGATGATCATATCTCGATGACGATCGGCTCGCCCTCCTCCGGACCGAAGACGGCCTCGTTCATCGCCTCCCGCATCCGCCAGATGGCGGCGCCGAGACCGACGAAGACCGCCTCTCCGATCAGGAAGTGGCCGATGTTCAGCTCCTGGATCTCGGGGATGGCCAGGATTTCGGCGGCGGTGTCGTAGTCGAGCCCGTGGCCGGCGTGGACCTCGAGCCCGAGAATGTCGGCCTGGGCGGCGGCGGCAGCGAGGCGGTCGAACTCGGCCGTGCGCTCTCCGAACGGCAGGTGGCAGTAGCGGCCGGTGTGGAACTCCACCACCTGCGCTCCGACGGCGGCGGCGGCCTCGACCTGTTCGGCCGAGGGTTCGATGAACAGGCTGACGCGGATGCCGGCGTCCGACAGGGCTTTGACGACAGGGGCGATGCGGGCCTCTTGACCGGCGACGGCCAGACCGCCCTCGGTCGTCACCTCCTCGCGCTTCTCCGGCGCCAGCATGCCCGACAGGGTGTTCTTCACGTCGTCGATCAGGTTGTAGATGATCGAGTAGTACCGGATCTCGACGCCTTCACGCTCGGCCAGGTCGCGCGCCTGCTTGTTGGCGCGGACGTTGAACGCGATGATCGGCGCGTTGGCGCTGATCGCGAGCTGGACGTCGCTTTCCGAGATACCGCCCACGGCACCGAGA
>CAMLNY010000321.1 GCA_946481405.1 uncultured Brevundimonas sp.
TCCGCGCCTTCCTGAAGGCCAACCCGGACATGGCCGACGCGATCGAGAAGGCCGTCCGCGCCTCGACCAACAAGATCGCCGACGAACTGCTGGGCACGCCCGAGCCGGACGAAGGCCAGGACCTCGAGGGCTGATCCGAACGCTTCGGACGCATTGGACGCTTCGGACGGTGTATTGCCGTCCGGATCCGAAACACTCCCCCCGGCTGGTCCCGCGACCCGCCGCCGACCCCCGCGGGGCTCGGGCCGGGGGGAGCCGCCCGCCCGGCTCGTCCGGGCGGGCTCTTTTTACGTCCGCTTGCGAGCGTCGCCGTTCCGCGCGAGGGTCCGACCGCCTCCGGGGAGGGAGGCCTGAATGTCAAAGAAACCGTTCGCCATCGTCGCGGCCGGACTCGCCGGCGGCCTCGCCGACATCCTCACCGCCTTCGTCATCTACCGCCCGGCCACGCCCGACCGCATCCTCCAGGCCGTGGCCTCGGGTCTGCTGGGTCCCGCCGCCTTCGATCAGGGCATGACCTCGGCCGCCATCGGCGCCGTCTGCCACTTCGCAATCGCCATCATTTTCGCCGGCCTCTACGTCGTCGGCGCCGGTTACGCCCCGGTCCTGCTGAGGAAGCCGGTCCTCTCCGGCCTGACCTTCGGCGTCTTCGTCTACGGCGTCATGAACGCCATCGTCGTGCCCTGGTCCCTCGCCCCCGAACGCCCCGTGCCGCCCGACCCCATGATCGCGCTCGGCCTCTTGGCGCACATTTTCTTCGGCATCGCGCTCGCCGTCACCGCCGCCCGCATCCTGCGCATGCCGAAAATCTGATCCTCCGCCGGACCTTTTCCCCACGCCGGCGGTTCAACCGCCGAAGAGCGCCCCCAAGGAGACTGGCCATGGCCGACGATATCCCCCTGCTGACCCAGTTCAATCTGGCGGAGACCGACGACGGCTATCTGCTGGAGATCGGCGGCTCGGACGGCTCCACCCTTCAGGTCCAGGCCAGCCCGGAACAGATCGACGCCGTTATCGAGGCCCTCGACGCCCTCCTGTCCGACGAGGACGACGCGGTTGACGACCCCGGGGACGACGCCGCCTGACCCCGACGATCACGGTCGGGTGATGCGGCGCGCGCCGAAACCCTATATGACGCCCGTTCCCCGACGTTTGACGCATCAAGACGACCGACCATGGCCAGCCTGAAACAGATCCGCTCGACCTTCCTCGACTATTTCGCGGCCGACGGTCACGCCAAGGTCCACTCTGCCCCGCTGGTGCCCCAGAACGACCCGACGCTGATGTTCGTCAACGCGGGCATGGTGCCGTTCAAGGACTACTTCACGGGCGCGGCCACCCCGCCCTACCCCCGCGCGACCAGCTCGCAGAAGTGCGTCCGCGCCGGCGGCAAGCACAACGATCTGGACAACGTCGGCTACACGGCCCGCCACCTGACCTTCTTCGAGATGCTGGGGAATTTCTCCTTCGGCGACTATTTCAAGGACCACGCGATCGAGAGCGCGTGGAATCTGGTGACGAAGGACTTCGGTCTGGACCCGAAACGCCTGCTGGTCACCGTCTACATCGACGACGATGAGGCCGCCGCGATCTGGAAGAAGGTCACGGGCTTCTCGGACGACAAGGTCATCCGCATCGCCGGCTCGGACAATTTCTGGGCCATGGGTGACAACGGCCCCTGCGGCCCCTGCACCGAAATCTTCTGGGACTACGGCGACCACGTCCCCGGCGGCCCTCCCGGCTCGCCGGACGAGGACGGCGACCGGTTCGTGGAGATCTGGAACAACGTCTTCATGCAGTTCGAGAAGGAGAACGACGAGATTGTTCGCAGCCTTCCCAAGCCCAGCGTCGACACCGGCATGGGTCTGGAGCGCATGACCTCCGTGCTCCAGGGCAAGAACTCGGTCTTCGACACCGACCTGTTCCAGACCCTGATCGCGGCGTCCGAAGACGCCACCTTGACCAAGGCCGAGGGTGAACGCGCCGCCAGCCACCGCGTCATCGCCGACCACCTGCGTTCGTCGTCGTTCCTGCTGGCCGATGGCGTTTCGCCGTCGAACGAAGGCCGCGGCTACGTGCTGCGCCGGATCATGCGCCGCGCCATGCGCCACGCCCACCTGCTGGGCGCCTCTGATCCGCTGATGCACCGTCTGGTCCCGACCCTCGTGTCGGAGATGGGCGAGGCCTATCCCGAGCTGCCCCGCGCCCAGGCCTTCATCGAGGACACGCTGAAGCAGGAGGAGATCCGTTTCCGCACCACCCTGTCGAAGGGCATGGCCCTGTTCGACACGGCGGTTCAGGGCTTCAAGCCCGGCGACATGCTGGACGGCCAGACGGCCTTCACCCTGTCCGACACCTACGGCTTTCCGCTCGACCTGACCCAGGACGAGGCGCGCCGTCGCGGCTTCTCGGTCAATGTCGACGGCTTCCAGGACGCCATGGCGCAACAGCGCGCCCGTTCGCGCGAGCACTGGAAGGGCTCGGGCCAGCAGGCCAACGCCGCCGAATGGCTGAAGGTCCGCGACCGTCTGGGGCCGACCGTCTTCACCGGCTATGACAATGTCGACGGCTCGGGTGAGGTCCTGGCCATCATGAAGGGCGGCGCACCCGTCGACGTCGCCGAGGCCGGCGACATC
Source organism: uncultured Brevundimonas sp. (assembly GCA_946481405.1). Next base: position 2,634 of record CAMLNY010000321.1, read on the forward strand.
GTCGAGGTCCTGTTCGACACCACCCCCTTCTATGCCGAGAGCGGCGGCCAGACGGGCGACCACGGCACGCTGGAATGGCCGGGCGGCACGGCCGAGGTCATTGACGTCAAGAAGCAGGCGGGCGACCTGCACGTCCTGTCGGTCGAGGTTTCCAGCGGCAAGCTGGAGACCGGCGCCCGCGTGGCCCAGTCGGTCGACGCCGACAAACGCATGACCACCCGCGCCAACCACTCCGCCGCCCACCTGCTGCACACCGCCCTGAAGAACGTGCTGGGCGCCGCCGTGGCCCAGAAGGGGCAGCTGGTCGACGCCGAACGCGCCCGCTTCGACTTCAGCCACAACGCCCCGGTGACCGAGGACGAGCTCGCCGCCATCGAGGCCGAGGTCAACGCCGTGATCCGCCAGAATGTCCCGGCGGAGACGAAGCTGATGGCCCCCGCCGACGCCATCGAGGCCGGCGCCATCGCCCTGTTCGGTGAGAAGTACGGCGACGAGGTCCGCGTGGTCGAGGTCGGGGACTACGCCCGTGAGCTGTGCGGTGGCACGCACGTGGCGCGCTCCGGTC
>CAMLNY010000322.1 GCA_946481405.1 uncultured Brevundimonas sp.
GACCACGGTTTCGCCCGCCGCCCTGCCGGCCGCCGGTCCGGCCATGCCCGCCCTGACGCCTTTGGCCGAGCGCGCCGCGAGCGGACGGCTGCGGATCGGGGTGTTCGGCGACTCCATGGCGGACGGGTTGTGGACCGGCCTCTATCGCGAGATGCGCGACCAGCCGGGCGTGACGGTGACCAAGTTCAGCGAGGTCTCCACGGGTCTGAGCCGCTACGACTACGTCGATATCCAGGCCAAGACGGCGCGCCAGATCGCCGAGGAGCCGGTCGATGTGGCCGTGATCCTGTTCGGCACCAACGACGCCCAGGGCATCAGTCTGGACGGCGAGATCCACGACTTCGGCACCGAGGGCTGGAAGGCCGCCTACGCCAAGCGGGTCGATGATCTGGTGGCGATGCTGCGGGGCCAGAACGTGGCCGTCTACTGGGTCGGCCTGCCGGCGATGAAGCGGGCCAGCTTCGACGCCAAGATGATGTTGATCAACGAGGTGGTCTCGGCGCGGATGCAGGCGCTGGGCGTGCCCTGGATCGAGACTGAAAGCCTGACCCAGAATGCCGAGGGCGAATACGACGCCTACCTGCCGGAGACGGGCACGGGACGACGGCGGCTGATGCGCGCCAATGACGGGATCCATATGTCGATGGCCGGCTATCTGCGTCTCACCGAGCCGGTGGCGGCGCGGCTGATCCGCGACGCGGGGCTGGAGGCTCCGGTCGCCGACCCGGCGGCGTGATCCGGGCGGTCGCCTTCAGTCTGGGCCTCGTGCTGGCGGGAGCGGCCGCGGCGCAGGAACGCCCCTATGTCCCGCTGCCGTCGCCGGTCAGCGCCACCTGCGCGGGCGGCCTGTGCCAGCCGGATGCGCTGGCCGAGTTCTTCACCGCCCTGAACCAGCGACGACCTGTCGGGATCATCCAGTTCGGCGACAGCCATACGGCGGGCGGCGACATCACCCGGTCATTGCTATGGCGGCTGCAGAGCCGGTTCCCCGGGGCGGCGATCAGCCTGAGCGCCCACGGGATTGTCGGGGCCACCCTGAACGGCATGGCCGAGCGGGACCGGTTGTTCGACGACGGCGAGGAGGGGCCTGATCTGGTCGTCATCGCCTATGGCACCAACGAGGGGTTCGACGATTTGCTGGACCCGCACGCCTATGAGCGGCTGCTGCGCGAGCAGATCGCACGCGTGCGCGACGCCTCGCCGACGTCCTCCATCCTGATCCTTGGCGCACCCGAGGCGATGCGCGGCGAGGGGGGCGGGCGGTGCGCCGGCGATCCCGACCAGCGCTGGAAGGCGCCGGACATGCTGGGCGTGGTGCGGGACCTGCAGCACCGGGTGGCGGCGCAGGAAGGCGTCGCGTTCTGGGACTGGAAGGGCCGTATGGGAGGAGACTGTTCGGCCCAGACCCTGACCATGGGCGCCGAGCCGCTGATGCGCGGCGACCATGTGCATTTCACCTTCGCGGGCGGGGACTGGATCGGGTCGCTGCTGGCCGCCGACATCATCGCCGCCTACGACCGCAGCCGGGGGCGCTGGTAGATGCTGTTCCCGACGCTGGCGTTCGGCGTGTTCTTCCTGTTCGTCTATTTCACCTCCTGGTCGCTGGATCGCGAGAACGGGCGGCGCAAGCTGTTCCTGCTGCTGGCCAGCTGGTTCTTCTACGCCCAGTGGGACTGGCGGTTCGTCGGCCTCTTGATCGCCTCGGCCGTGCTGAACTGGGGCGTGGCGGTGCTGATCGACCGGTCGGATGATCAGGGGCGGCGAAAATGGCTGGTGGGGCTGGGCGTGGCGCTCAACCTGATCATCCTGGGCTTCTTCAAGTACTACGGGTTCTTCGTCGAACAGGCCGGGGATTTGCTGACCCGGTTCGGGTGGGAGCGGGACCTGCCGTTGCTGGAGATCGTGCTGCCGGTCGGCATCTCCTTCTTCACCTTCCAGGGCATCAGCTACGTCGTCGACGTCCATCGCGGGAAGACGCCGATCGCGAAATCCCTGCTCGACGTCATGCTGCTGATGAGCTTCTTCCCGCATCTGGTGGCGGGACCGATCGTCAGGGCGTCCGATCTGTTGCCCCAGTTCGAGCGGGCGCCGCGTCTGACGCGGGAGATGGCGACGCATGGTCTGCTGCTGATCTGCTGGGGCCTGTTCAAGAAGACGGTGATCGCGTCCGAGCTGTCGGTCAGGCTGGTCGATCCGGTCTTCTTCGATCCGGCGGCCTACGGGGCGTTCGATCTCGTGGCGGCGGTCTATGGCTATGCGATCCAGATCTACTGCGACTTCTCGGCCTATTCGGACATGGCGATCGGGATCGCCGCCCTGCTGGGCTATTCCTTCCCGCGCAACTTCGACCAGCCCTACCGGGCCAAGTCGATGCAGGACTTCTGGCGGCGCTGGCACATCAGCCTGTCGAGCTGGTTGCGGGACTATCTCTATGTGCCGCTGGGCGGCGGCAAGAAGGGACTGGTGCGGTCCTGTCTGAACGTCTTCATCACCATGCTGCTGGGCGGACTCTGGCACGGGGCGGCATGGACCTTCGTGGCCTGGGGCGCGCTGCACGGCGGCGTGCAGGTGATCGAGCGACTCGGTCGGGCGGTGATCCCGGAGGGCAAGGGCGTTCCGGCCTGGCTAGGGGTTATCGTCACCTTCCATATCGTCTGTCTGGGCTGGATCCTGTTCCGGGCCGAGACCTTCCCGCTGGCCATGGAGGTGCTGACCGGACTGGGGCGGCTGGAGCCGGCGACCATGGTCACGCCCTTCCTGCTGGCGCTGATCGTCGGCGGTCTGGCCATGCATTGGCTGCCGCCGCGCGCGGCGGAGGGGATCGCGACCTGGATGAAGCCGGCGCCGTCCCTGACGGTGGGGCTGCTGGTCGGCGTCGCCATCCTGCTGGTCGAGGCCGTGCGCCCGGACGGCGTGGCCCCGTTCATCTATTTCCAGTTCTGAGGGCCGCGCGATGACCGACCGCCCCGACGATCCCGAAATCCCGCTGGAGCCGTTCCCGACGGCCCTGCCGACGAATCTCTTCCCGCCGCTGGACGGGGAGACGGAACCCTACCTTGAGGACCCGGTCGCCGACCCGCCGTCGGACTGGATCGAGACCGCGAACGCCCACGACCTGCCGATCGCGCCCGAGCCGGATCGTGATCTCTTCGAAATCGACCGCGGCGGCCTCCAATGCCGCCGCCGGACTCAATTG
>CAMLNY010000323.1 GCA_946481405.1 uncultured Brevundimonas sp.
TAAAATATAATTTATTTTTAACAGAATCTTCCAACAATTAAAAATATATCTTGTGATGATAATGATAGACCTCGTCGCGCAACAGTTGCTCCATCGCCCCGACGATCGCCTTCGTCAGGTGGCGGCGGGCTTTGCGAGCCGATCCGGACTTCCAGCCGTCGCCTCAGGCGGTCGCTCGCGTAACGCGCTGGGTGCGGATCGAGATCCTGCTTCTGTTCCCTCTGGTAGGGTTCGCCGCAGCTATGGCGCGGTTCTGACCGAAACTTCACTTGCCGCGTTACAGGGTTAACGGCGATACCCAAGCTTCGCGTTGGGAGAGAACACCGTCGGTCCCCCGGCGGAGTTCCGCCATACTGCCGGTTCGAGTTTCCAAGGGTTTGACCGACCGCCATGTCGCATGACGATCAAACGCCCCACGCCGGGCCCAATCTGACGATCCCGGTATCGCCGCCCGCGCCGCCTCCGGGGGCGCAGGATATTCCCGATCGCCCGGTCCCGCCGCCGACGCCACCGAAGACTCCTGAACCCACGGTGTCGGACGACGGCATCCTGAGACCCATTCAGGAGAGCGACTATTTCACCATGGATCCGGAGGCCATCCGGATCATCTCGGCCAACATCGACCAGTATTTCAACCAGGCGCTGGACATCTTCCCGTTCTGGGAGACCGAGAACAAGCCGGACCGCTTCCACGTCCTGTTCAATCGCCAGATCGAGGAACGCTTCCCCGCCGACGCCGACATCCGGGGGCGTATTCACGGCTACGGCCGTCGCGTCTTCAACGCCCTGCGGGTGCACGTGATCACCAAGCGACTGACGCAGGGTCTGGCACTGGTCGGCTTCGCGGCCATGGCGATCCTGGGCCCCGGCCTGTTCGCCGAATGGACCGGCGGCCAGCCGCAGGGCATGGGTCTGGCGGTGCTGGGCATGTTGATCACCCTGGGGATCTTCTATGGCGTCTCGGCCATCCTCTTCGTCCAGTACCGGTTCCGGCTGGAGAACGACTCCTATGAGCTGAGCCGCGAGGTGGTGCAGCGGACGCGGGAGCTCCAGAACCTGTTCACCAACGCCCGCGCCCTGTCCGATCAGGCCGAGACCCAGTTCCAGATGGACGGCAAGGGCTGGGGCCAGCGCGCCCTGTTCCTGACGCGGCTTGTGATGTGGATCGGCGCGCGCATGGAGTACCTGGAGAAGTTCGCCCAGATGGAGCTGTGGCGCGTGCGCCGTGAACGCTACTGGATGCGCTGGGTGGGTCGGATCACGACGCCGTTCGTGCTGCTGGTCTGGCTGGCCGTCTTCGCCTTCTGGCCCGCCCCGGCGGCCAACGAGGGCGGGTTCCGCGTGCTGCAGCTGGTGGCGCTGGGCCTGGCGGCGCTGGTGTCCTGGCTGTCCTACTTCCGCTGGCAGACGCCGACGGCGGCCGTGAAGGACAAGCTGGGGGTGGAGGGCTGGGTCCGTTACGCCTCGCTGGACGTCGACAACACGATCGGCGACCAGGTCCGGCGCGACAAGGAACGTCTGGTCGAGTACCGCGCCCTCACTCGCGGCCGCTGAGCGAGTAGCGGACCTCCCGTGCCTCATAGGCCTCGCCCCGGTCGGGGCGGGCGCCCCGGCCCATGCGGACCTCCAGCATGGTCGAGGTGGGCGACGGCCCTTCGAAATTCAGGCCCACGCCGACGCCCACGCCGGACGAGGAGTAGCGGTAGCCGCCATACCGGCCCGAGCCCGAGCCGTAGCCGACCGAAACGTTGGGCCGGAAGCCGCCCGCGCTGTCGGGGCGGCCGTCGACATAGCGTTGGGTCACCTCGAACCAGTCGTAGCCCTGTTCGATCGTCAGGTCGGCCGCCCGCAGCAGGGCCATGTCAGCGACCGGGCCGGGCGCGCCGACGCCGTTGTAGGTGACGCGGTAGCGGTCGTTCTCGATGCGACGTTCGGAGTACCCTTGCCCGTTCGGCCCGCGCTGGGGGCCGTAGGGGGCGAGGCTGGCGCAGGCGGCGAGGCTGAGGGCGGCGGTCGCGACGACGAGGGTGCGGATCATGGGACGTGTCCTTTCCCCGCCATAGCGTTCGGGCGAGCTACGGCGTTCCCTGCAGCTTCAGCCCCATGGCCTCGGCGAGAGCCCGGAAGTCCTCCGGAGGCTCGGCGCGGATCGTCCGTTCGCCGCCGTCGGGATGCGGGAAGCGCAGGGAGACCGCGTGGAGCATCAGGCGGGGAGCGCCCCGCCCCGCCGCGGTCAGGGCCCCGCCGTAGCGGACGTCGCCGATCAGGGGGCGTCCGATGTGGGCCATATGGACGCGGAGCTGGTGCATGCGGCCGGTGAAGGGCTGGAGCTCGACCAGCGCCCCGTCCTCGCTGGACGACAGGGTGCGGTAGCGGCTGCGCGACCCCTGCGCGCCCTTGGCGTCGAAGGCGGCGACCCGCATGTAGCTCTCGCGGCCGATCTCCTGACGGACCAGAGGCACGTTGATGTCGCCCGAGGCGGGCTCGGGCGCGGCCGAGACCAGCGCCCAGTAGGTCTTGGTCAGCTTGTGGGCCTGAATGGCCTTGCCGAGGAAGCCGGCGGCCGGCTTGGTCTTGGCGGCCAGGATGACGCCGGAGGTGTCCCGGTCGAGCCGGTGCACGAGGTCCGGCCGCTTGCCGTTCGAGCGGGCGAAGGCCCAAAGCAGATCGTCCAGGGTGTGCGCCTTGATGCGTCCGCCCTGACTGGACAGGCCGGGCGGCTTGGCGAAGGCGATGGTCGAGGCGTCCTCGTGGATGACCCACGAGCGGACGGCGCCGACCTCTTCGGGCGACAGGTTGGCGGGGATGCGATCGGACACGTCGGGTGCTTAGCGGGCCGGCCCCGCGCCGTCAGCAGCGATGATGGGCGACAGGTGAAGGGTGCAGCAGAACTGGACTCCCGGCACACCGAGTCCAAAGAGTCCAAACCCTGAGATCGTATTCGCTAAACATGCGATAACTCATTGTTTTATTTACGAATAAGTTCGCATATTGCATCCGGAGCTTTTGGCTCTAGCGCAGGACGCCCCGCTTGCCCATGGTCCAGGCGTACCAGACGAAGAAGACGCACGCCGCGCCGATGACGATCTGCATCAGCCACATCTCGCCCATCGCCTCCATCCCGTTCGAAAGGGCGAAGGCGTAGACCGCGCCCGCCGCCCAGCCGAGGAAGGAGGTCAGGAAAATCGTGG
>CAMLNY010000324.1 GCA_946481405.1 uncultured Brevundimonas sp.
ACCAGCAGGCGCAGGTCGTCGCGCAGCACACTCTGGACGTCCCGCGCGAAGGCCAGCCCCAGATCGGCGTCCAGACTGCGCTCGTGGAACTCGTCGAACAGGACCGCCGCCACCCCGTCCAGACCGGGATCGTCAAGGATCATCCGGGTGAACACCCCTTCGGTGATCACCTCGATCCGTGTATTCGGCCCGGTCCGGCTCTGCAGCCGGGTTCGATAACCCACCGTCTCGCCTGCCTTTTCGCCCAGCGTCGCCGCCATCCGCTCCGCCGCCGCCCGCGCGGCCAGCCGCCGGGGTTCGAGCACCAGAATCTTCCCGTCCCCCCGCCAGTCCGCATCCAGCAGGGCCAGCGGCACGACCGTCGTCTTCCCCGCCCCCGGCGGCGCGGCCAGAACGACCGCCGGATGGGCGGCGATGGCGGCCTTCAGGTCGTCCAGAACGGCGTGGATGGGCAGAGGCATCGCGGGTGCACTACCCCGCCAACGCGTCCGCTCCAAGGACGCCTCTCCCTGCGAACGCGTTGCGAAGGGGGTTAACCGTGCTAGCGTCTGACCCTGAAGGCGGTCCGGGAGTGACCGTCGCGTTTTTCATCACAGGGGGCGCGACTTTCATGTCCGCAGACGGCGTCAGACCGAAGGGGAACCGCCTGTTCCTCAGGAAATCCGTAGCCCAGATCCAGAAGGAGGCGGCGCGCAGCGAGCTGAAGCGCACCCTGGGTCCCATCAATCTGATGAGTCTGGGCATCGGCGCCATCATCGGCGCCGGCATCTTCGTCCTGACCGGTCAAGTGGCCTCGGCCAACGCCGGTCCGGCCATCATGCTCAGCTTCGTCGTCGCGGGCGTCGCCTGCGCCCTCGCCGGCCTGTGCTACGCCGAGCTGGCCTCCACCATGCCCGTCTCGGGCTCGGCCTATACCTACGCCTACGGCACCCTGGGGGAGGTCTTCGCCTGGATCATGGGCTGGCTGCTGGTTCTGGAATACGGCGTCGCCGCCTCGACGGTGGCCGTCGGCTGGTCAGGCTACGTCGTCTCCATCCTGCACGACTTCGGCATCAGCCAGCAGATATTCCCTGTCATACAGTACGCCGGCGGCGAGGGTCCCCAGTGGGCCACCCCGCTGGTGCAGCTGGTCCAGGAGGCGGGCTCCGCCGCCAGCTTCCCGCTGACGGGCACCTTCAACCTCGTCGGCGCCATCGGCATCGCGGCCGTCTGCGGCCTGCTGGTGCTCGGCGTGTCGGAATCGGCCTCGATCAACAACATCATCGTGGTCATCAAGATCATCGTCCTGCTGACCTTCATCGCGGTCGGCATCTCCTATGTGAATCCGGCCAATTGGCAGCCCTTTATCCCGCCGGCGGAGGGCCCCGGCCAGTTTGGCGTCAGCGGCATCTTCCGCGGCGCGGCCATCATCTTCTTCGCCTACGTCGGCTTCGAAGCGGTCTCGACCGCCGCCGCCGAAGCGAAGAACCCGTCCAAGGACGTGCCCGTCGGCATCCTCGGCGCCCTGTTCGTCTGCACCCTGATCTACATGGCCGTCGCGGCCGTGATGACCGGCGTGGTCCCCTATCTGGAGCTGGCCTCGCCGGCCCCGATCGCGGTCGCTATCGACCGCATGGGTCTGGAATGGGCCGACCTGCCCATCATCACGGCCGATGGTACGCCGCTGAACGCCATCAGCTTCTTGATCAAGATCGGCGCCATCACCGGCCTCAGCTCGGTCATGCTGGTGCTGTGCTACGGCCAGACGCGCATCTTCTACACCATGGCCCGCGACGGTTTGCTGCCCAAGGCGTTCGCCGTCATCCATCCCAGGTTCCGCACCCCCTGGATCGGCACCATCCTGCTGGGCGTGGTCATCGCCGTCGCGGCGGCCTTCCTCCCTATCTCGATCCTCGGCGATCTGGTGTCGCTGGGCACCGCGACGGCCTTCGCCATCGTCTGCCTCAGCGTCATCTTCCTGCGCATCAAGCACCCGGAAATGCCGCGTCCGTTCAAGGTCCCGGGCGGCATCTTCACCGCTGTCCTCGGCATCCTGGCCTGCCTCTTCCTGGCCAGCCAGAACCTGATCCCGATGTTCCAGCATGCCGCCGAGGACAATCCCCTGCCGCTGATGCTGCTGGGCGGCTACGCCGTCGTCGGCGCGATCATCTACGCCATCTACGGCTTCTGGAACTCCAAGCTGGCCAAAGGCATCGACATCACCGAGGACGCCGGTCTGGAGAGCCCGGCCGAAGCCTTCGGCCACGGCGTCGACAATACGAAGGACTGAGACCGGCGGTCCCGGAATCGGAAGGGCCCGGGAGCGATCCCGGGCCTTTTTCTTTCCACCTCTCGCGGCTCCCGGGCCACGCCCGCGGTCACGAAAGCGTCTTCGCGCGGTCATCCCGGTGATACCGCGTTGCGCCCGGGCGTTTCCATGGCTAGCGTCCGCCCCAAACCGGCAGGGGTCCGGGAAATCATCGAGGGGAAGTTCATGTGGCGCGTTAAGTCGCTCGACGCGATTCTGGCCACGGCCGAGAAGAAATCGCTTCACCGGTCCCTCGGTCCTGTCCAGCTTACGCTGCTGGGTATCGGGGCCATCATCGGCACGGGGATCTTCGTCCTCACCGCCGCGGCGTCCCAGAAGGCCGGCCCCGGCATGGCGGCCAGCTTCGTCATCGCCGGCATCGTCTGCGCGGTCGCCGCGCTCTGCTATTCCGAACTGGCGGCCATGGCCCCGGTTTCGGGCTCCGCCTACACCTACACCTACGCCGTCATGGGCGAGCTTCTGGCCTGGTGCGTGGGCTGGGCGCTGATTCTGGAATACGCCGTCGCGGCCTCCGCGGTGTCGGTCGGCTGGTCCGGATACGTGCTGGGGCTGATAGAGAACGGGTTAGGGTTCGACTGGCCTGACATGCTTCAGGCGGGTCCGACCTGGTCGATGAACGGCTTCATCCCGACGCCGGACTTCTCGACCGGCCTTATCAACATCCCGGCGATCATCGTCGCCCTGGGCGTCACCGCCCTGCTGATGATCGGTACGACGGAATCGGCCCGCGTCAACGCCATCCTGGTGGCCGTGAAGGTCGCCGCCCTGACCATCTTCATCGCCCTGACCCTGCCGGTCATCAACACTGCGAACTTCACGCCTTTCGCGCCGAACGGCCTGTTCGGCTCGTCTTCAGGCATGGGCATCGTCGGCGCCG
>CAMLNY010000325.1 GCA_946481405.1 uncultured Brevundimonas sp.
CAGCAGGGCTTCGCGGGTCAGGCTGTCCTGATCGAGCAGCTTGTCGCTCTCCTCGGTGATCAGCGGCGCGACCGCTTCCTTCACCGTCGTCCGCACCGATTTGGTCCGCCCGCCGCCCAGCTTGCCCAGCATGTCCGACAGGTTCAGCAGGCCGACGTTTCCGCCGCCACCCATGTCGAGCCCCTGAATCGGCGACGAGGTGTCGGCCAGCTGGATCTCGACCTCCTTGTCGTCCATCTCCCCGGCGCGGAGCTTTTTCCGGAACGAGTCGCGCGTCGCCGGCTGCGATCCCGGCCCGACGAGGGCGTCGAGGATCCGCTCCTCCGCCGCCGCCTCGGCCTTGGCGCGGACGCCGGCCCGGCGCGTGTCGCGGACCATGACCAGGGCGGCCTCGACCAGATCGCGCATGATCTGATCGACGTCGCGGCCGACATAGCCGACCTCGGTGAACTTGGTGGCCTCGACCTTCAGGAAGGGAGAACCGGACAGCTTCGCCAGCCGCCGGGCGATCTCGGTTTTTCCGACGCCTGTGGGCCCGATCATCAGGATGTTCTTGGGCGTCACCTCGTCGCGCAGATCGTCGGGCACGCGCTTCCGGCGCCAGCGGTTGCGCAGGGCCACGGCGACGGCCCGCTTGGCGTCGTCCTGGCCGACGATGAAGCGGTCGAGTTCGGAAACGATTTCGCGGGGAGAGAGGTCTGTCATGACCCGCAGATAGTCGCGATCAGCCCGCTGCGGGAGGGGGCGACGGCGTCGCAGGCGGATCGTTGATGATCTGGGCGAAGACCAGCACCCAGCCCATCGACCGCTTCTGCCACAAATGGACGTAGTGGCCCGCGCGGGGGGCGTCGTCCCGGGTCCACAGCGCCCGGCCGTAGGTCCAGACCATGTCGCCGGCCTCCGACGATCCGCCGCCGAAGGGGGCGCTGAATTCGAACCGGTGCGGCCAGGCGTCCAGCGCCGCGCCGAAGGCCCCGGTCCCGATCGCCGGGGGCAGGGGGGCGACATAGAGGCGACCGTCGGGCGCCAGCAGCGACAGATGCGCCTGCTTCTGGTCGCGCAGGGCCGAGGCGGCCAGCACCGCCTCCACCGCCCGGACCTCGGACATGGCCGCGTCGGGGCTGGGCGCGCCGAGGATGGATGTGGGCAGGAGCACAGGTTCGGTATCCGCGCCTGGCGCACCGGCCGAGGTCGCGCCGACGCCGCCGTCATAGATCCACTTCCACGATCCGTCGGACTGGCGCTGCCAGATCGTGAAATAGTGGCCGGTGCGCGCGCCGCCGACCTCCACCCCGCCGGTGGTGAAGCCGAGGTCCCCCGACTTGGCGATTCCCGCCCAGTTGGGCCACCAGACCAGAGACGGCGCCGCGGGATCGAAGACGGCGTTCGCGTCGAAGACGTCGCGCACCCGGCGCGGCTGTCCGCCGACGATCATGATTGCGTCTTCGGTCGACCATTTCAGGAACGACCCGTCCACCCCCATGGTCAGGCCGTCGGCCGCGAAGGCGCGCTCGGCCGCCACGATGTGCGACGCCTCCGCCGGCTGGGCGGATGCGGGTCTGGCGCAGGCCAGCAACAGGGCGATCAGGATCAGCAGACGAGGCATGGGTGCTCCGGCCCCCAGTCATGCCGGGAACGGTGTCGTTGTCGCGTTAAATCGCCGCAACGGCGGGCCGTCTCACCCTGACGGTTCCTGACTGGACATTTTTGACACGCTCGGCGCGGAGCGCCTCGCTGCATTCCTGTTGGGCTAACGCTCGCGACGCGGTCGCTCGCTGCTTGAGCCCGGCGTTGTCGGGCTACCGCTCGCCGCGCGGCGGCTCCCTGCTCGAGCCATTCTTGTGGGCTACCGCTCGGCTCTCGGAGCCTCGCTGCTTGAGCCTTACAGTCGTTCCACCGTCAGATTGCCGTTGGTGTAGACGCAGATGTCCGCCGCGATCGCCATGGCGCGACGGGCGACGGCCTCGGCGTCCAGATCGGTGTTGTCGATCAGGGCCCGGGCGGCGGCGAGGGCATAGTTGCCGCCCGATCCGACGGCGGCGACGCCGTACTCGGGCTCCAGCACGTCGCCGACGCCGGTGACGGTGAAGATCGAGTTCCTGTCCGCCACCAGCAGCATGGCCTCCAGCCGCCGCAGATAGCGGTCGGTCCGCCAGTCCTTGGCCAGGTCGACGCAGGCCCGCGCCAGCTGGTCCGGATACTGCTCCAGCTTGGCCTCCAGCCGCTCGATCAGGGTGAAGGCGTCCGCCGTCGCCCCGGCGAACGCGGCCAGCACCTTGCCACCGGCGAGTGTCCTCACCTTGCGCGCCGCGCCCTTGACGATGGTCGGCCCCATCGAGACCTGGCCGTCGCCCGCGATCACGGTCCGGCCGTCCTTGCGCACGGCCAGGATCGTCGTGCCGTGCCAGTCGGGGAAGTTGTGAGTGGTTTGGGTCATCCCGCGCAGATGGAGACCGAATTGCGGCGGGGCAAGTCGAAAGCTTTGCAAAAACAGCGTTCCAGCTGAGCCATATTTTGACCGATGTAACGGGTTACAAGGGCACGTTCAGGATAAGAAACAGCCGTTTCAGGGAAGAAGCTTTGCTTTATCGTGTCATCATCGCCGCCGAGACGGTCGGCTCGACCGGGGTCTCGACCCTGTCGATCGCCCAGATTCTGGGCGTTTCGGAGCGCAACAACCGGCGCGACCACATCACCAGCGCGGTGATGTTCCTCGACGGCTGGTGCCTGCACGGCATCGAAGGCCGCCGCGCCGACCTCGATCGTCTGGTGCGACGCCTTGGTGAGGATCGTCGACTGAAGAACCTGCGCGTCCTGATCGACAAGCCGATCGCCGAGCGCTCGTTTTCGGAGCCCATGATGCTTTGCGACGACCCGCGCGGCATGATCGCGGCGGTGCATCTGGCGGATCTGGCCGAGGTCACGGCCAATCACGCCGAACAGATGATCGAACTCAAATACGCCGCGTGACGTCGGGGTTCGCCGCGCCTAACTGAGGGCGTATGAGCTTCTCGCCCGAAGAGGTCGAACGTTACGCCCGCCATCTGGTCCTGTCCGAGATCGGCGGACCGGGCCAGCAGCGGCTGAAGGCCGCCACTGTCGTCATCGTCGGGGCCGGCGGCGTGGGCTCGCCCGCCGCCCTCTATCTGGCCGCCGCCGGGGTCGGCACGCTCCGGATCATCG
>CAMLNY010000326.1 GCA_946481405.1 uncultured Brevundimonas sp.
CGCCCCGATAGTCACGCAGTAAGTGTGGTTTACGCCTGGCCGGCCATCATCGAGGCGACTTCCGAAGCGAAGTCCGGACCCTCGACCTTCTCCACGCCTTCGCCCAGGGCCAGACGCACGAAGCCGGCGAGGTGCAGGCCCGGAGCGCCCAGTTCCTTGCCCGTGTCGGCGACCAGCTGCTCGATGGTCTGGTCGGGGTTCATGACGAACGGCTGCTTGGTCAGCACCACGTCCTTCTGGAACTTGGCGATCTGGCCGTCCACGATCTTGGCGATCATGTTTTCCGGGCGGCCCTCTTCCTTGGCCTTCTCGGTCAGGACTTCGCGTTCCTTCTCGATGGCGGCCGGATCCAGATCGTCCGTGTTCAGCGACAGCGGCGCCGTGGCGGCGACGTGCATGGCGATCTTGCGGCCCAGTTCGCGCAGGGCGGCCTTGTCGCCGCCGCCGTGCAGGGCGACCAGCACGCCGATGCGGCCGACGCCCGGCGACACCGCATTGTGGACGTAGGAGGCGACGACGCCTTCATCGACCGACAGGCGAGCCGCGCGACGCAGCTGCATGTTCTCGCCGATGGTGGCGATCATGTTGGTGATCTCTTCCTGGATCGAGTTGCCGTTCTCCAGCGTGGCGCCGTGCAGGGCCTCGATGGTGTCGTGCTCCAGGGCGCGGGCGGCGAAGGCGTTGGCGGCGTTCTGGAACAGCTCGTTGCGCGAAACGAAGTCCGTCTCGGCGTTGAACTCGATGGCGGCGCCGATTTCGCCCTTGCCTTCTTCCTTGGTGGCGACAGCGACCAGACCTTCAGCAGCGACGCGGTCGGCCTTCTTGGCGGCCTTGGACAGACCCTTGGCCCGCAGCCAGTCGATCGCGGCGTTGATGTCGCCGTCGGTCTCTTGCAGGGCCTTCTTGCAGTCCATCATGCCGACGCCGGACTTGGCGCGGAGTTCCATAACGAGGGCGGCGGTGATCTCGGCCATTTCTGGTCTCCTGAGGTCTTGTATCGAATGCATGAGCGGCCGGGCTGCGGTTAGCCCGGCCGCATGTCAGTTTGCGGACGGTCCGGTTCGCCGGACCGAAACCGATCAGGCGTTGGCTTCTTCGGTCTCGCCCGAAGCGGCCAGGATTTCCTCGGCGGCGCCTTCCGTTCCTTCCGGGGCGGCGTCGGCGGCGACGGGAGCCGAGGCCTCACGCAGCATCGGCTCTTCCGGGTTCTCCATGGCCCCCAGATCGACACCGGCGTTCGAGGCGCCGGCGGCCAGGCCGTCCAGGACGGCGTCGGCAATCAGGTCGCAATAGGTCTGGATGGCGCGGGCGGCGTCGTCATTGCCCGGGACCGGATAGGTGATGCCGTCCGGATCCGAGTTGGTGTCCAGGATGGCGATGATCGGGATGTTCAGCTTGCGGGCTTCCTGGATCGCGATCGCTTCCTTGTTGGTGTCGATCACGAACATGATGTCCGGGATCGAACCCATGTCCTTGATGCCGCCCAGCGACAGTTCCAGCTTGTCCTTCTCGCGCTGCAGGTTCAGCAGCTCCTTTTTGACGCGGCCTTCGCCGCCGCGCTCCAGCAGGCCTTCCAGCTCGCGCAGACGGGCGATCGAACCCGAGACGGTCTTCCAGTTGGTCAGCGTTCCGCCGAGCCAACGGTTGTTCATGTAGTACTGGGCGCAGCGCTTGGCGGCTTCGGCGACCGGCTCGGCGGCCTGGCGCTTGGTGCCGACGAACAGGACGCGGCCGCCCTTCGCGGCGACGTCGCGCACGGCCACCAGAGCCTGGTGGAACAGCGGCATCGTCTGCGACAGGTCGATGATGTGGATGTTCGAGCGCGCGCCGAAGATATAGCGCTCCATCTTCGGGTTCCAGCGGTGCGTCTGGTGGCCGAAGTGGGCGCCCGCTTCGAGCAGGGTGCGCATGGAGAAGTCAGGCAGAGCCATCTTTGGAAGTCCTTTTTCCGATTATTCCGCCGCAGACGGTGAAAGGATCCGGATGGAGCCCTCGGAACGGAGCGGTCGGGATGTCTCCCCGAACGCGCCACGCCTGCGTGTGAAGTGGGCGGGCATATAGTCGGGAAGGCCCGGAAAGGCAAGCGCGGCCGCCGTCAGGCCGGATGAAGCTCCAACCGGATGTCGCGTACGGCCTCCAGAACGCCGTCGGCTGCGCGGGTCAGACGCACGATGCCTGACCCGCCGCGCAGCTCCTGACGCCGTCGGTAGGCGTCCTCGACGCCGAATTCCCCGTCGAACACCGTGTCGTCGACATAGTAGGGCCGCCGGCCCGGCTCGCCGACGAACAGATGAACATGCGCCGGCATCGACATGTCGGGATAGGGGGCGGGCTTGATCGTCTGGAAGACATAGCGGCCGTCGATATTGGTGCGGGCCCAGCCGCGCAGCCGCCCATGGCGCTGGCTCCAGACCGTGTCCGGCGCGCCGTTGGCTTAAAGACCTTCGGCGTTGGTGTGGTGGGCGTAGACGATAACGCTCGGCGCGGGCGTGACGCCGTCGGTGGCGAACACCTGTCCAATCAGGCGCATCCGCTCGCCGGGTTCACTCGGTCCCGCCAGGATCGCCGTCCACGAAAAGCCGGCCGGACTTCGTTCGGCCACCGCCTCGCAGCCTTCGCAGACATAGAGATCGGGCCGGATCTGCAGCCCGCCGGCCGCCGATGCGCTGCGCGAACAGGCCGCACCGGCCAGACCGACACCGGTCAGGCCCATCACGATTTCCCGACGGTCGATCTTTCTCATGCAAAAGGCTCTCCGGACACGATCCGGAGAGCCTGAGCGTCGTCTCGGCCTTGAGCAAGCCCTGCTTACATCGCGTCAAGCATGCGCTGGGCATGGTCGCGGTGCATGGTCACCTTCGGGATGATCTCGCTCGCAAGCGCCGCCAGGCCCGGTGTTTCGGTATGATCCTTGAAGCCGTTTAGCTGGGTCAGCGCCTCGTTATGCGCCGCCACCTGCTGGGTCAGATACACCCGATCGAAGTCGGCGGGAGCCGCCTGGTTCAGGTTGTCGATCATGCCCTGACGCCGTTCATCCAGAGCGGTCGGGATCGGCGTGTCGGCGGCCTCGGTCGGGGCGATGCCCTTGAGCTTGTTGCTGGATGCGGTGTGATCGGTCTTGATCATGCCAGCCAGTTCATCGACGCCGGCCGTTCCGGACTTGGCCGTGGCGATATCGGCG
>CAMLNY010000327.1 GCA_946481405.1 uncultured Brevundimonas sp.
AGGTCCATGCCGGCGCAGAAGTTCTTGCCCTCGCCCGAGACGACGAGGGCGCGGACCTCGCCCGTCGAATCCAGCGCTCGAAGCTCCGGGCCGAAGCGGCGCCAGAAGTCCATATCCAGCGCATTGGACGCCGCCGGGCGGGTCAGGCGCAGATGGGCGACCGGTCCGTCGCGGGTGATCTCGAAGCTGGGCAAGGCCTCAGGCCGCTTTCACGTTCGAACGGCAGGTCATCAGCGGCTGGATTTTCTGGCCGAAGTCCTCGATGCCCTTCTCGAAGTCGTCGAAGGTGAGGAGCACGCCGCCGGTGCCGGGCACCTCGGACATCTCGTCCAGCATCCGCGCGACAGAGGCGTAGGAGCCGACCAGCGTCCCCATGTTGATGTTCACCGCGCCTTCGGGAGCGGCGAGCTGGATGACGTTTGTGGTGGCGTTGACCTTGTCGGCCGCGCCCTGGTCCTTCAGCCAGCTGATGGCGTCGACGTCCACGCCGTCGTTGTAGAGCTTCCACCTGGCCATGGCCTCTTCGTCCGTGTCGGCGGCGATGACCATGACGAGGACGAACATCTTCACGTCGCGGCCGGTCTTTTTCGTCGCCTCGGCAAGGCGCTCGTTGTTGAAGGCGAAGGCCTTGGGCGTGTTGACCCCCTTGCCGAGGCAGAAGGCGTAGTCCGCCCACTGGGCCGAGAAGGCGAGGCCCTCGTCCGACGAGCCGGCGCAGATGATTTTCATGTCGCCGGTCGGCTGCGGGCGGACCAGGCAATCGTCCATCGTGTAGTAGTCGCCCTTGAAGTCCGAACGACCGGTCTCCCAGGTCTCGCGCAGGATGCGCGCGTATTCATCGAGCATCTTGTAGCGGCTGCGGAAATGCTCCTCGCCGGGCCACAGGCCCATCTGGGAATATTCCGGCTTCTGCCAGCCTGTGATCAGGTTCAGGCCGAAGCGGCCGTGGCTGATGGAATCGATCGTGTTGCACATCCGCGCGGCGAAGGCGGGCGGGATGATCAGGGTCGGGCAGGTCGCATAGATCTTGATGCGTTCGGTGACGGCGGCGAGGCCGGCCATCAGGGTGAAGCTCTCCAGGCCGTACTCCCAGAACTCGGTCTTGCCGCCGAACCCGCGCAGCTTGATCATCGAGAGCAGGAAATCGAGGCCGTAATGCTCAGCCCGCTGGGCGATGCGCTTGTTCAGGTCGAACGAGGGCATGTACTGCGGCGCCGTCTCGGAAATCAGCCAGCCGTTGTTGTTGATCGGAACGAAGACACCGACTTCCATGATTGAGCCCCCTCAGTCGTCGCCCTTCAGGAAGGCGACCAAACGTGCATTGAACGCATCGGAAACCGTCGCCGTAAAGGCGTGACCGCCCCAGGGGACGACATCCAGCGTCGCGTGCGGCAGGCCCTCGGCCAGACGCCGTGACAGAAGCGGCGGAACCAGCATGTCGTCGGCCGATGCGGCGACGAGAATCGAATGCCGAATATCGCCGAGCCGGTCGTCGATGTCGAAGGCCAGAAGGGCGCCGATCCGGGTCAGCATAACGTCGGTGCGCGGCAACCCGGCCTCGTGATGATCGTCCTGCGCCTTCAGGAGGGCGTCGTGTTCGCTGATCCAGTCAGGCGGATAGAGGAACAGGCTCTGGGCCTCGATGTAGGCGCGCGGACCGTAGGCCTCGAGCAGCCGTGTGCGGGCGGTGAAGCAGCGGGCGACGTGAGGGTCAGGGCGGGACCAGCCGTTGACGACGACCAGCCGGTCCAACCGCGCGGGATGGTCAAGCGCGAGTTGCAGCCCGGCGTTGCCGCCCGCCGCGTGCCCGACGAGATGGGCCTTCGTTGTGCCCGTGGCGTCGAGAACGATGCGGATGTCCTCGGACATTGAAGCCACCGAGTGGTCGGGCTTCAGGCTGCGTTCGCTGCGGCCCGTGCCGCGATGGTCGTAGAGGATGACGCGGAAGCGACCGGTCAACGCCTCCACCTGGGGCGCCCAGAAGGCCGCCGAGCCGCCGAGGCCGGCGGACAGGATGACGCTGTCGGCGCCCGCCGGCCCGTCGATGACCTCGAACCACAGACCGTCGGCCGTGCCCGTCGTCACTTCTTGCCGATGTGGGCGATGGTGGCGATCTCGACCAGGAAGTCGGGACGGACGAGACCGCACTGGATGCAGAAGCGGGCCGGCTTGTCGCCCGGGAAATACTCCGCATAGACCTTGTTCAGCGCGGCGTAGTCGGCCCAGTCCTTGAGGAAGATGTGGTTCATGGTCACGTCGTCCATCGTCCCGCCGGCGGTCTCGATCACCGACTTGATGGTCTCCAGAACGATGCGAGTCTGGCCCTCGGCGTCGCCGACGCAGGCGACATTGTTATCCTTGTCGAAGGCGAGGGTGCCCGAAACATAGATGACGCCGTCGGCGAGCGTGCCGGGCGAGAAGGGGGCGATCGGCGTCTGGGTTCCGGGCGGGGTGATGACAGTCCTGGGCATGCTCAGCTCTCCTGCGTATCCGGCGCGATCTGACCGACGACGCCCTTGAAGTCGGCGACGCTGGAGACCCAGCCGAAGAAGGTTTCGATGTTGTAGAGGGCGGCCTTCTGGACGAACTCCGGCCCGGCCTGATGGGTGGCGTCCTCCAGCACGACGCCGAAATATTCGAGGAAGAAGCCGTCTCTGAGCGTGGACTCGACGCAGACGTTGGTGGCGATGCCGACGAAGACGAGATTGCGGATGCCGCGCGAGCGCAGGACGCTGTCGAGCTGGGAGTTGAAGAAGCCGGAATAGCGGGTCTTGTGCAGCTGGATATCGCCCGGCTGGGGCCTCAGCTCGTCGACCAGTTCATAGTCCCAGGTCCCGCGCGCCAGCAGCGTCCCCTGAAGCTCGGGCCGGGCGCGCATGGTCTTCAGCGCATTGGACTTGTGCCAGTTGGGCGAGCCGGGGCCGCCCGCCTCCACATAGTCGGGGTCCCAGCCGTTCTGGAAATAGATGACCTGGACCCCGGCGGCCCGCGCCATCTCCAGCACGCCCTTGATGTTCTGGATCACCCCCTTGGCGCCGGAGATGTCGAAGCCCGCAAGGTCGAGATAGCCGCCCGGCGAGGCGTAGGCGTTCTGCATGTCTATGACGATGACCGCGGTCTTCGTCGGGTCGATCTCAAGCGGCTCGGGGCGGCAGGGCAGGGTGACGGTGTTGGCCATC
>CAMLNY010000328.1 GCA_946481405.1 uncultured Brevundimonas sp.
AGGGAAGTCGCGGGCGATGGCGGCGCGGAGGGGTTCGTCGGCGAGGGCGGCGGTCAGATAGCCGTCCGGGATCCGGCCGTGGGCGATCTGCCACTGCTTCAGGGCGCGGCGGGTGCCCGAGCCGATGACGCCGTCGATGCCGCCGGGGTCGTAGCCGGCGCGGGCCAGGGCGCTCTGGGCGCCGAAGCGCTGCTCGCGCGAGATCGGGCCGTCGTTGGGCCAGGTCCCGACCAGACCCGGCTTGCCCACGATGCCGTCGGCGGTCAGGCCGATGGCCAGGGCATAGCTGACCGAGTTGTTGTAGCGGCGGATGACGTAGTGGTTCGGCAGGGCGAGGAAGGCCGGTCCTCGCGCGCCTTGCGGCAACAGGACGACGCCGTTCTCCATCGCCTCGTCCGAGGTCGGGGCGCCGCCCCGGGCCAAAGTCACGCCGCGCTGGGCCCAGAAGCTCCAGGGACGGCCGTCGGCCTCGGCCAGGGCGTAGTCGAAGCCGGCGGGCAGTCTGATCTCGTAACCCCAGCTCTGGCCGCGCTTCCAGCCGGCCTGGGCCAGCAGATTGGCGGCGGAGGCGAGGGCGTCCGAATCCGTGCCCCAGATGTCGACATGGCCGTCGCCGTTTTGGTCCACGCCGAGGCGCAGATAGTTGTCCGGCATGAACTGGGTCTGGCCCATGGCGCCGGCCCAGCTGCCCAGCAGGCCCGGGCGGTCGCGGCGGCCGTCGATGACGATGTCGAGCGCGTTCTTCAGCTGATCCTCGGCCCAGTCGCGGCGACGGCCGTCAAAGGCGAGAGTGGCCAGGGAGCGGATCACGTCCTTGTTGCCCTGGACCTGGCCGAAGCTGGATTCATTGCCCCAGATGGAAACGAGGATCTCGGACGGGACGCCGAATCGCTGGGTCACGGCCCAGGGCACGGCGTCGATGCGGCGGCGGGCCTCGGCGATGCGGGCGGCGGAGGCGGCGTTGGCGATATAGGCCCCGGCCGGGCGGCTGAACTCCGGCTGGCTGTTGTCCAGGCGGACGACCTCGGGGTCGGGGGTCAGACCGGCCAGCTGCTGTTCGTACAGGGCGCGGCGGGCGCCGCCCTTGCGGGACAGGAAACCCTGCTTCCAGCCCTCGAACCCGGCGGCGTCGACCTGGGGCGGCGTGGGAGCAGGGGGCGTCGGCGACGCGGGGCCCGGCGCGGGCGTCGACGGAACGACCGGCCCGGCGATGACCGGGGGCGCCTCGGGCAGCATCGGCGCGCAGGCCGAGACGGCGGCGATCAGGACGAGGCGATAGTCGAGAGCCTGCAAATAGCGCGCGAGTATGGCCGAGCGTTGCCGCAAAAGGGTGAACGCGGCTTCAACCGTGTTCGATTCCGCCGATTTAAGGAATCTGCGACATTCTGTCCCCGCTCTCGGACACGGCCTGGTGGCGGAGGGGCGACGCGGCGGAGGTGCAACTCCGCAGACCCTCCGTTCAACTCGGAGGCCAGGCCTCCAAGCCCCTTCTTTGGTGCGCTACCGCTCGCGACGACGAGGGTCTTCAGCCAGTCGACGCGGCCCGCCTGAAGCTGCAGCCGCACCCGGAGGGCGGCTGGTATCGCGAGACCTTCCGCGATCCCCATCAGGTGAACGGCCGCTCGGCCGGGACGGCGATTTACTTCCTCCTGGCCGAGGGCGAGGCGTCCCACTGGCACAGGGTCGATGCGACCGAGATCTGGCATTTCCACGCCGGAGCCCCGCTGGAGCTCCGGATCGCCGACCCGGTCGAGCGCAGCCTGACCCTGGGGTCGGACCTGACGGCCGGAGAGCGACCGCAGGGGGTCGTGCCGACCGGCGCCTGGCAGGCCGCCCGCAGTCTGGGCGCCTGGACCCTGGTCGGCTGCACGGTTTCGCCCGGCTTCGACTTCGCCGGCTTCGAGATGGCGCCCGAGGGCTGGTCGCCGCCGGGCGATCAGGCGTAACACGGCGGCGTGAACACTGACGCTTCCACCGCCCGCGCCGCGCCCCGCCGTTTCGAGGCCCTCGATTCCCTGCGCGGCGTCTGCGCGGTGCTTGTGGTCATGTTCCACATGCCGGTGGCCAGCCACTGGCGGGACTGGGGTCTGGTCCAGCACGGCTATCTGTTCGTCGACTATTTCTTCGTCCTGTCCGGCTTCGTCATCGCCCACGCTTATGCCGAGCGGCTGAAGACGGCGAAGGACGCCGGGCGCTTCATGGTCCGGCGCCTGGGCCGGGTGTGGCCGCTGCATGTGTTGATGCTGGGCGCCTTCATCGGACTGGAGCTGTGCCGGCTGTGGTTCCATATCGACAGCGCCACGCCCTTCGTCAGGGACCGGTCGGTGGAGGCCATCTTCGCCAACCTGTTCCTCGTTCAGGCCTGGCACATCCTGCCGTCGCTGAGTTGGAACGGGCCGGCCTGGACGCTGAGCGCCGAGGTGGCCTGTTATCTCATCTTCGCCGGACTGGTGCTGGTCGCGCCGAAGCGGTTCCGGGCGATCGGGGCGGTGCTGGCTGTCGTCGGCGCGGTGCTGGTGCTCCTCTATGCGAAGCGCTGGATGAACACGACCTACGACTACGCCGTGCCTCGGGCGGTTTACGGCTTCTTCCTTGGCTGTCTGCTGCAGGGCGTCTGGATGCGACTGCCGCGCCTCAAGGCCGGGGCGGCGGCGGCGCTGGAGATCGCGGCCGTCGTTCTGGTCTGTGTCTTCATCGGCTGGGCGACGGGCCCGGTTACGGTGGCGGTGACCCTGCTGTTCGTCGGCGTCGTCTGGATCTTCGCGGGCGAGGATGGAGCCCTCTCTCGCCTGCTGGATCACCCGGCGTTGGTGACCATGGGGCGGTGGTCATTCGCCATCTACATGGTGCACATGTTCGTCATCATGCGCATGGTCAACCTGGCGCGCTTGACGGTGATGATGATCATCGCGAGGAAGCTGCACTGGTTGCCGAACGGCCGTCGCATCGACTTCGGCTCTGTCTGGCTCAACGATCTGTTCGTGCTTGCGATGTTCGGCCTCATTCTCGTTCTGGCCGTCGTCGCGCATCGTTGGGTCGAACAGCCGGCCCAGAGGCTGATCGATCGCTGGACGGCCAAGGCGCCGAAGACGGGAGCGGAATGATGGCGGAAGCCAAGACCAAGCCGACGCCCGTCTCGCCCGAGGCCTTCATCGACAGCGTC
>CAMLNY010000329.1 GCA_946481405.1 uncultured Brevundimonas sp.
GGGCGTGGACTACTTCACCATCCACGCCGGCGTGCTGCTCCGCTACGTGCCCCTCACGGCCAAGCGGATCACCGAGATCTTCACCGAGGTCGTCATCGCCCCCGGCGCCGACAAAGAGGCTCGGGAAGTCTTCGCGGCCAAGAAAAACGTGCGCCTCCTCATCACCGACGGCCTGCCCGATCCGCACGGCGCGGGCGAGGTGTTCCGCAGCGTCGCCGGCGGCTTCCTGCTGCAGTCGCGCGACCGTTCGCTGATCAAGCCCGAAGACCTCAAGATCGTCACGCGCCGCCAGCCGACCCCGACCGAGATTCAGGACATGCTGTTCGCCTTCACGGTGGCCAAGCACGTCAAATCCAACGCCATCGTCTACGCCAGGGACGGCCAGACGGCGGGCATCGGAGCCGGCCAGATGAACCGCCGCGACTCGGCCCGCATCGCCGCCATCCGCGCCCGCGAGGCCGGGGAGGCCAAGGGGCTGGCCCACTCCCTCGCCGAGGGTTCGGCCTGCGCGTCGGAAGCCTTCTTCCCCTTCGCCGACGGTCTTCTGGAAGCCGTCGCCGCCGGCGCCACCTCGGTCATCCAGCCGGGCGGCTCCATGCGCGACGCCGAGGTTATCGCCGCCGCCGACGAGAAGGGCATCGCCATGGCCTTCACGGGCGTGCGGGTGTTCCGCCACTGACTTTTTGGACGCTACCGCTCGCGACGCGGTCGCTCGCTGCTTGAGCGCATATTGGACGCTACCGCTCGACGCGATCGCTCGCCGCCCGAGCGCGGATTCTTCCTCCCTGTCGCCGCGCGACGGGGAGGAATGGCTTGAGCCGAAGCGGGCGATCCGTCACCCTGCGGCGCTCCCATGAACGCCCCCCTCGCCCATCCGCCCAAGACCGACGCGCCTGAAGGGGTCACTCCTTTCATGGCCCAGTATCTGGCGGCCAAGGCGTCGCAGCCCGATGCCATCCTGTTCTTCCGCATGGGCGATTTCTACGAGCTGTTCTTCAAGGACGCCGAGGTGGTGGCGGGCGCCATCGGCCTGACCCTGACCAAGCGAGGCAAGCATCTGGGCGAGGACATCGCCATGTGCGGCATGCCCCACCATGCGGCCGAGGGCTATATCGCCCGGCTGATCCGTCAGGGCTTCAAGGTCGCCATCTGCGAACAGATGGAGGACCCGGCCGAGGCGAAGAAGCGCGGCTCCAAGGCCATCGTCCGGCGCGACATCGTGCGGGTGGTGACGCCGGGCACCCTGACCGAGGACAGTCTGCTGGATGCGCGCAACGCCAACCGGCTGGCGGCCGTGGCGGTGCGGCGCGGGCGGGCGGCCGTGGCGGTGGTCGAGCTGTCGGCCGGAGCGGTCGATTGCGTCGCCTGCGAGATCGGCGATCTGGGCTCGACGCTGGCGGCGTTCCGGCCGTCGGAAGTGCTGGTCACCGACAAGCTGTTCTCCGATCCGGAGCTGAAGGGGGCGCTGGACGGCTCCGGCGGGGTGGTTCAGGCGCTCGCCTCCGCCATTGCCGAACCGGCGGCGGCCTCGCAGCGGGTCGCGCGCCTCTACGGCGTCGCCTCGCTGGACGGGTTCGGCGCGTTCGAGGACGCGGAGGTGTCCGCGCTCGGGCTGATCGCCTCCTATCTGGAGACGACCCAGGCGGGGAAGGTCCCGGCCCTGTCGCCGCCGAGGCGGTCGGGGGATGCCGGCTTCCTCGCCATCGATCCGGCGACGCGGTTGAGCCTCGAAATCGACCGGACGCAGCGCGGCGAACGCGAGGGATCGCTGCTGGCCTGCATCGACCGGACGGTGACCTCGGGCGGGGCGCGCGCCCTGGCCGAACGGATCGCACGGCCGCTGCGGAATCCGGTCGAGATCAACCAAGGACTCGATGCGGTCGAATGGCTGCTGGAGCGGCGCTCGCTGCGGCGCGATCTGAGGGAGGGGCTGAAGGCCTCGGCCGATGTGGCGCGCGCCGTGTCGCGACTGGCGCTGGGGCGTGGCGGGCCGCGTGATCTGGCGGGCATCCGCATCGGCCTGACCATCGCCGAGGGCATCGTGGGCCTCTTCACCGTCTCGCCGGATCCTCTCACGGGACCGCCCGCGCGGATCGCCGCCTGTCTGGACCGTCTGACCCTGTCGCCCGATCTGGCGCGGCTGATGCTGGATCTGGCCGAGGGGCTGGTCGAGGAGCCGCCGCATCTGGCGCGGGACGGCGGCTTCGTGAAGCCGGGCTTCCGGCCGGAGCTGGATGCGTCCCGGGCGCTCCGTGACGACAGCCGCCGGGTCGTGGCCGATCTGGAGGCGCGGGCCGTCGCCGAGAGCGGCGTGCCGTTCAAGATCAGGCACAATGCGGTGCTGGGCTATTTCCTCGAGACCACCGCCAAACACGCCGAACCCCTGTTCCGGGCGGGACCCGAAAGCCCCTTCATCCACCGCCAGACCCTGGCGGCGCAGGTGCGGTTCACGACGGTCGAGCTGTCGGAACTGGATGCGAAGATCAGCCAGGCCGGGCATCGGGCCCTGGCCATGGAAGGCGAGACCTTCGAGCACTGGCGTCAGACCGTTCAGGCGCTCGCCATGCCGTTGCAAGCCGTGGCCGATGCGCTGGCGGAACTGGACGCCACCGCCGCCCTCGCCGAATGGGCCGAAGAGGTCGGGGCGGTGCGGCCGGTGGTGGATGACAGCAAGGTCTTCACTGTCGAGGCCGGCCGCCATCCCGTCGTCGAGGCGGCGGTGAAGCGGGCGGGCGATCCGTTCACGCCCAACAACTGTCGGCTGGACGGCGATGGAGTCGGCTGCGCCCGTCTGTCGATCGTCACCGGGCCGAACATGGCCGGCAAGTCGACCTTCCTGCGCCAGAACGCCCTTCTGGTGGTGCTGGCCCAAGGGGGCTGCTTCGTGCCTGCGAAGTCGATGCGTCTGGGGGTCGTCGACCGGCTGTTCTCACGCGTCGGGGCCGGGGACGATCTGGCGCGGGGCCGTTCCACCTTCATGATGGAGATGGTCGAGACGGCCGCCATCCTGACCCAGGCGACGGACCGCAGCTTCGTCGTGCTGGACGAGATCGGCGATCTCGACATCGAAGCCAACCAGTTTGCCCGGCTGGCTCGGATCCGCTTCGACAAACGGCGCGCCGCCTTCGGGATCGCCCGCCCAGCGGA
>CAMLNY010000330.1 GCA_946481405.1 uncultured Brevundimonas sp.
TGGTGCGCGGCTGGTATGACTGCGGAAAGAGCTGCGCGAGGTGGTTCTGGAGCCCGAGCTGGCCCAGGCGGGCTAAGCCGCTTCAACTTGCCGCAGTGAAGCTCTAGGGTCCCGGCCGTCCCGTGATCTGGAGTTCCGGCATGTTCGTTTCCGTCCGTCGTTCGGCCTTGGCCGCCGTGTCCCTGCTGAGCCTCTGCGGTGCGCCCGCCATGGCCCAGGACGCGGCTACGATTCGCGCGGCGGAACAGGTGCGCGACGCCGCCCTGAACGACACGGTTGCGATGGATTACGTCACCCAGCTGACGACGCGATTCGGTCCGCGCCCGGCCGGATCCGCCGCCGAGACCGCCGCCGCCGAATGGGCCGCCGGCTATATGCGCGAACTGGGCTTCAGGAATGTGCACATCCAGGCCTTCCCGCTCGTCGGTTGGGAGCGGGGCGAGGAGAGCGCTTCGATCGTCGGTGACCATCCCCAGCGTCTGGTGGTCGCGGCGCTGGGCCACTCGCCCGGCACGCCCGAAGGCGGCATCGAGGCCGAGGTGGTGCGGTTCAGCTCCCTGGAGGCCCTGCAGGCCGCTCCAGACGGCTCACTGGCCGGCAAGATCGCCTATGTCGACGCGGGCCAGCTGGTCCCCATGCAGTCGGGCGCGGGCTACGGCCCCCTGACCCGCATCCGAGGCGCCGGTCCCGGTCTGGCCGCGCAGAAGGGGGCGGCCGCGTTCATCATGCGCTCGGCCGGGTCGGACGAGCACCGCATGCCGCACACCGGCACCACCCGCTACATCAACGGCGTCGTGCCGATCCCGGGCTTCGCGCTGAGCGCGCCGGACGCGGATCAGCTGAGCCGGCTGGTGTCATATGGCGATCCGGTGCGGATCCGTCTGTCCTCGACCGCCCACACCTATGAGACGACGTCGCACAACGTCATCGGGGACATGCCGGGCCGTGGCGACCGCGCGGACGAGATCATCGTCCTGGGCTCTCACATGGACAGCTGGGACCTGGGCACCGGCGCTATCGATGACGGCGCGGGCGGCGCCATCACCATCGCCGCGGCCAAGGCCGTCGCCGAGCGCGGCCGCACGGCTCGTACCGTCCGCGTGATCCTGTACGGCTCGGAAGAAGTGGCGCAGCCGACCAACACCGGCAACGGCGGCGGCGCCTATCTGCGCAGCCTCTCGGCCGAGGACATCGCCAATCATGTCTTCACCGGCGAAAGCGATTTCGGCGCCGACCGGGTCTATGCCCTGCAACTGCCCGTCGGGGCCCAGACGAGCGGGTTCGCGGACGCGGCCAACCGGGTGCTGTATCCGATCGGCGTGTTGCGTTCGAACGTGCCGGAAACCGAGGGCGGCGCCGACATTGGCCCGATCGTCGAGGCGGGGGTGCCGGTGTTCGGCCTGAAGCAGGACGGGCTGCGCTATTTCGACCTGCACCACACGGCCGACGACACCCTGGACAAGATCGACCCGGAGCAACTGCGCCAGAACGTGGCCGCCTGGGCCGCCCTGGTCTGGCTGGTCGCCGATTCCGACGTTGACTTCCGGGTCATGCGCCCGGCGGAGTGACCGGATGCGGGCGTGGCGAAACTGGTAGACGCAACGGACTTAAAATCCGTCGACTTCGGTCATGCCGGTTCGATCCCGGCCGCCCGCACCAGCCTCTTCTGGACTCTGTGCGACAGGATCTGCCGGCGGACGCGCAGCAGGTCGGCGGCGCGCTTCTCCGGCGTGTGCTCGACGGCGACGTAGCGCTGGGCCGCCCTGGCCATGGCCAGCCGTTGCAGGGGATGGAAGATCAACTGCTCGATCGCGACCGTCAGGCTGTCTGGCGTGATGTCATCGACATAGAGGGCGTGCGGGCCGCTGGCCTCCCGCAGCCCGCCGCGGCCGGAGGAGATCAGGGCCGCGCCAGCCGCATGAGCTTCCACAGCCGCCAGACCGAACGGCTCGGCCCAGATCGACGGCGTCAGGGCGATGGCGGCGGCGCGCATCTGGCGCTGGACCGTGGTCACGGGAATGGAGCGCAGGATGGTCACCCGGTCGCCGTAGCGGGCCAGCGGCGCCAGGACGGGACTGGCCCAGCGGTGATGGTGATCCCAGTCGGCCAGCATCAGGACGGCGCGCCATTTGGGATGGCGATCCAGTACGGCGGGCAGGGCGGCGCAGATCACGTCCAGCCCCTTTTCCGGCATGGCCCGGCCGGCGAAGGCGATGACCGGCTCGCGGTGTTCGGGCGGCGCGAGCCATGGCTCGATGTCGATGGGGTTGGGCACGGCGAAGGCCCGGCCGGCGAGGCGGGGATAGGTCGCGGCGAACAGATTCCGCTCGGCTTCGCTGACGAAGACGAAGCCGTCCATGGCTGCGTAGCGCCGGTTGTAGCGCCACGCGTCGAACAGGTTGCGGGGCGTCTTCAGAGCGTTATGACGGTAGAGGACATGGGCGACGTCGGGCAGGGCGGTCGCGATCCGCACCGCCTGTTTGACCTGTTGATGGTGTTCGACGATCTCGGGCTGAAAGGCCGACAGTTTCTCCATCAGGACGCGCTGGCGGTCGCGGCCGGCGGGGAGAACCTCGACGCCCGGCAGGTCGTGGTCGTCGGCGCCGCCGCAGCAGAAGATGCGGTTCTGGTCTCCGCCGATCGCGCCCTGATGCGTGCGGACGACCGTCTCCATCGAGTTCGGCCGGGCGCGGGAGAAAAGGCAGCCGGAGGGCAGAACGATCGCTGTCCGGGGTGCGGCCGGCTTGGGGTGAACGACGGCCGGAAGCGGGCGGGCGCCGAGGCGGCGGGCGTGGGAACTCATGGAACCATCCGGGAGGCCGCGGGGAGGCGGTCTTCGGATGGAGACGCCGCGCAGGCGTGAACGCCTTACGCGGTCAGGGCCCCGGCGGTGACGCCGACGGTCGAGACACCGTCAAACCAGGCCCAGTCGATGTGGGAGGCGTCGTCGATCAGCCGGGCGTCGGCGGCCCCGGCGCGCAGGGCCACCTCGACCAGACGGATGGAGTTGGACGAGTTCTTCGACCCCACCACCAGCACCAGGTCAGACCCGTCGGCCAGCCGCTTCACGGCCTCCTGACGATTGGTGGTGGCGTAGCAGATGTCTTCCTTGTGAGGGTCGGGGAGTTCCGGGAAGCGGCGCTTC
>CAMLNY010000331.1 GCA_946481405.1 uncultured Brevundimonas sp.
GCGAAGCGGAATGGCGTGTTTTGAAGGGCTTGCTGCCGATCGATGCGGCGAACAGGGGACGCGGTCGCCGTCCAGAGCAGAACCGGTGTATCATCAACGGCATACTTTGGCGGCTTCGCTGCGGGACGCCCTGGCGTGATGTTCCGCCCAAGTACGGCAACTGGAATACGATCTACCGGCGGTTCCGGCGCTGGAGCGAGGCCGGGGTCTGGGAGGCCGTCTCGGTCACGCTGGCCGAGATCATGGCGGCGCTGGCGCACCTGGCGACGCGCGGCGCTCGCGTGGTGGTGCTCGAGCGCGCGGCGCCGACGCAGACCACCCCCTCCCAGCGGGCGAGGCCGCGATGGCGGACGGGCGCGGCCACCTCGTCGATGAAGCCGCTGATCAGGGCGTCGAGCGGACGCCCGGTGACCTCGATGTCTTCCAGACGCACGGGCGCATCGGCCTGGGGCTCCTGTCGGAGGACTGGAAGGGGGCGCGCGGCCGGGGCGTCGGACGGACCTGACAGGGCGGCCATGAGGGCGAGGGCGGCGAGGGTGGACACGGCGGACTCTCCTGAACAATTCCCGGAGCTTCACGCTAACACTGATCTGCGGTTGTTCAATGCGGCCAATTCAACGCAGTCAGCGTCACCTGCACGCCGCACCCCGGTGCTTGCTCCCGTCACGGACGGCGCCTAAATCCGTCCGCCGCCGACGCCTGCGCCGTCCGGCCTTTCCGGACTCTTCGGACGCTTCGGACTGTGTTTTCCGTCCGCTTCGAAAGCTGATCCATGGCCGACTACGACTACGACCTCTTCGTCATCGGCGCGGGTTCCGGCGGTGTGCGCGCGGCGCGGCTGACGGCGCTGGGCGGCAAGCAGGTTGCCATCGCCGAGGAGTTCCGGGTCGGCGGCACCTGCGTGGTGCGCGGCTGCGTGCCCAAGAAATTCATGGTCA
The DNA here is from genome assembly GCA_946481405.1 of uncultured Brevundimonas sp. The sequence goes on from CAMLNY010000331.1 coordinate 939, forward strand.
TGGCCTCGGACTTCGCCCACCAGTTCGAGATCGGCGAGGGTTATGGCTGGACCATCGACGCCAGCTTCGACTGGCCGACCTTCATCCAGGCCAAGGACGTCGAGATCGCGCGCCTGTCGGGCATCTACGCCGCCAATCTCGGCAAGGCGGGCGTCGAACTGGTCCACGGTCGCGCAGTTTTGAGGGACGCCCACACCGTCGAGATTGTCGGCAAGGATCAGACCATCACGGCCGAGAAGATACTGATCGCCACCGGCGGGCGGCCGTGGATGCCGGAGACCCTGCCCGGCATCGAACACGCGATCACCTCGGAAGAGGCCTTTCACCTGCCGGAACTGCCGAAACGCATCCTGATCGCGGGCGGCGGCTATATCGCGGTGGAGTTCGCGGGGATCTTCGCCGGTCTGGGCGTCGAGACGACCCTGATCTATCGCGGGCCCAATATCCTGCGCGGCTTCGACGACGACGTGCGCGCCCATCTGGCCGGTGAGATCGAGAAGCGCGGCATCAAGGTCATCCTCGGCTGTCAGCACACCGAGATCCGCAAGACCGCGACGGGTTACCTGAACGTGCTCGAGAACGGCATGGAGATCGAAACCGACGTCGTCATGTTCGCCACCGGCCGCGTCCCGCACGTCAAGGACCTGGGGCTTGAGGCTGCGGGGGTCGAGCTGGACGACAAGGGAGCGATCAAGGTCGATACTCTGTCGAAGACCACCGCCGACAACATCTGGGCCATCGGCGATGTCACCGACCGGATGAACCTGACCCCCGTCGCCATCCGCGAGGCGGTCGCCTTCCACGAGACCGTCTACAAGGACAATCCCCAGCACTTCGACTACGAGGCCGTCGCCACGGCCGTGTCCGCGCAGCCGCCCGTCGGCGTCGTCGGCCTGACCGAGGCTGAGGCGCGCCAGTCCTGTCCCAAGGGCGTCGACATCTACGTCACCCGTTTCCGACCGATGAAATACGCCTTCAGCGGCTCGGAAGAGCGGATGCTGATGAAGCTGGTGGTCGATGCCGACACCGACCGCGTCGTCGGGGTCCATATCGTCGGTCCCGAGGCGCCGGAGATGATCCAGCTGGCCGCCATCGCCGTGAAGGCAGGCCTCACCAAGGCCCAGTGGGACGCCACCTGCGCCGTCCATCCGACGATGGCCGAGGAGCTGGTGACGCTGAAGGTCAAACAGTCGCAGGAAACGAACGCGGGCTAGTTTGTTGTTTCGCAACCGCGAGAGGCCTATCTTGCGGGCATGACCAAGCGCTGGACCCCTGAATCCTGGAGACAAAAGCCGGCGGTGCACATGCCGACGGACTATCCGGACGCGCGCGCTCTCACCGCCGTCGAGGACGAACTGCGCGCCCTGCCGCCGCTCGTGTTCGCGGGCGAGGCCCGCAGCCTGACGGCCAAACTGGCCCAGGTGGAGGCGGGCGACGCCTTCCTGCTTCAGGGCGGGGACTGCGCCGAGAGCTTCAAGGAGTTCTCGACCGACAACATCCGCGACACCTTCCGCCTGATCCTGCAGATGGCGGTGGTCCTGACCTTCGCCGGTCGCAAGCCCGTGGTGAAGGTGGGCCGCATCGCCGGCCAGTTCGCCAAGCCGCGCTCGTCCCCGGTGGAAGAGATCGACGGCGTCGAACTGCCGTCCTACCGCGGCGACAACATCAACGGCTCGGCCTTCACGCCGGAAGAGCGGATCCCCGATCCCCAGCGCCTGCTGAAGGCCTACAACCAGTCGGCCTCGACCCTGAACCTGCTGCGCGCCTTCGCCGGCGGTGGCTACGCCGACCTCTACAACATCCATCGCTGGACCCAGGGTTTCGCCGATGGCGGCGTGGGCGCCCAGTACCGCGAACTGGCCGAGAAGATCGCCGAGGCCCTGGCCTTCATGGAGGCCGTCGGCGTCACGCCCGAGACCCATCCGGACCTGAGCCGCGTCGAGGTCTTCACCTCGCACGAAGCCCTGCTGCTGAATGTCGAGAGCGCCCTGACGCGACTGGACGGCTCGTCCGGCGACTGGTTCGACACCTCGGCCCACATGCTGTGGATCGGCGAGCGCACGCGCCAGCTCGACGGCGCCCATGTCGAATATGCCAGCGGCATCGCGAACACGATCGGCCAGACGAGAACGGTGTACAGCAGGAGCAGGATGCCGACGCGCGTGATCGTGATCCAAAGTTTTCCCGTGTTGTCGTTGCGG
>CAMLNY010000332.1 GCA_946481405.1 uncultured Brevundimonas sp.
CCCGCCCCGACTGGTCCCGCTTCGACGCCGCGCGTCGCATCGCCGCCAGCCTGATGGAGATCGCCCTCTATCAGGGCGATCGCTTCGGCGTCGTCGTCGAGCGGGCCGAAGGGCCCATGGTCCTGACGCCCCACGCGGGCGGCCGGCACCGCGACCGCGTCCTGATGAGCCTCGCGCCGCTCAGGGCCTCGGGCGCCGCCGACTGGACGCGCGACGTCGCCATCTTCGGCGAACAGATGGGCGCGCGCGACATCATCGTCATCCTGACCGACGGCTTCGACGAGGGCTGTATCGCCACCGCAGAACGGCTCGCCGCCTCGGGCCGCGACATCTGCATCGTCCAGATCCTGACCGGAGACGAACGCGACTTCCCGTTCGATCAGGGCTACCGCTTCCACGATCCGGAGACGGGCGCCGAGCTGATCGGCGACGGCCGGACGCTCCGCGCCGACTTCATCGCCCGCTTCGCCGCCGCCCGCGCGGCCCTCGCCGCCCGTCTGGAGGCGCGCGGCATCCGCCACGTCGAACACTTCATCGACGAGAGCGCGGACGTCCCCATCCGCGCCCTGTTCCGCCGGAGCGACGCGCGATGAGCCCGGCCCTGCTCCTCCCCGCCGGCCTCGCGGCCCTGCTGGCCTTGGCGATCCCGGTCGTCATCCACATCGCGCGCAAGACCGAGAGCCGCACCGTCGACTTCGCCGCCCTGCGCTGGCTCGACGCCGCGCCGAAGCCGCGCCGCAGCCTGACCATCGATGAGCGGGTCCTGCTCGCCGCCCGCCTCATCCTTCTGGCCCTGATCGCCCTGTGGCTGGCCGCGCCTGTCCTGTGGAACGCCGCCGACGACCGGCGCGTCGTCGGCGTCGCCCCGGGCGCGGATGCGCAGACCGTGGCCGCGGCCGTCGAACGCGGCGACCGCGTCGTCTGGCTGGCCCCCGGCTTCCCCGAACACGGCGCCCTCGCCCCCGCCGCGCCCGAGGATGTCGCCAGCCTGATCCGCCAGCTCGACGCCGAACTGCCGCCCGGCGCGCCGGTGAAACTGGTCGTCCCCGCTACCCTGATCGACGTCGACGCCGAACGTCCGCGCCTGTCCCGCCGCGTCGAATGGACCGTCGGCGTCGAGGCCCCTGCCCCCCGCGTGGCCTCGCCCGCGCCGCCCGCCCTGACCGTCCGCTACGCCCCGGACGGCGAGGCCGCCGTCATCTACTTCCGCGCCGCCGCCACGGCTTGGGCCGCCGCCGACGCCGAACCCCGGTTCGACGCACAGCCGATCGACCGCGGCGTCCCGGGCGGCGCGCGTCATCTGGTCTGGCTCGCCTCCGGCCCCGTCCCGGCCCCCGTCGAACGCTGGGTTCGCAACGGCGGCGTCATCCTGACGTCGCTCGAGGCCCGCATCCCGGTCGAGGGCGAGACCGCCCCTGTCTGGCGCGGCACGGCCGGAGAGCCCCTCGCCGTCGCCGGCCGCCTGGGCCGAGGCCGCGTCATCCGTCTGACTCGCGCGCTGGAGCCCGCCGCCATCCCTCAACTGGTCGAGCCCGGCGTCCCCGACGCCCTCCTGACCATGCTGGCCCCACCGCCCGCGCCCGCCCGCGTCGCCGCCGTCGACCACGCCCCCCTGACCGGCGCCGCTCCCTACGACCAGCCGCCGCTCGATCTCCGCCCTTGGCTGGCCCTGCTGATCGCCCTCGTCTTCGCCGGAGAGCGGTATCTGGCCACCCGTCGCCAGAGGGCGGTCGTGCCATGACCGCCGTCCCCGTCCTGCTCAACCACCGGACCGCCGCCCGCACCCGCTCGGGTCTGGACACCGCCGCCCTCGGCCTGCCCGCCGTTCTGGTTCTCGCCGCCCTCGGCTGGCGTCTGTCCGGCGTCGCGGGCGCGGTCGTCGCTGCCCTCATCGGCCTCGCCGCTATCGTCGCCGTCGCCCTGTGGCGCGCCCGCCGGTTCGACCTGCGCTGGCTGATCGCCGCGCTCGACGCCCGCGTCCCCCGCTTCGAGGATTCCACCTCGCTCCTGTTCCGCGACCGCGCGTCCGTCTCGGGCCTGACCGCCCTCCAGCGCGACCGCCTCGAAGGCCGGGTGCACGAGGCGGCCGCCGTCGACCTGCGTCCCGGCGGGTCCCAACGCCCCATCCTGATCGCCTGGGGCGCCGCCGTCGTCCTGATCGCAGCCATCCTGCTCTGGCCTGCCTCCAACGGCGCGGAGACGAAGACGGCCGCTCCCGCCCGCACCGGTTCGGGCGCCCCCGCCCCCGTCCTGACCGGAGCCCGGCTGCGCATCACCCCGCCCGCCTACACCGGCCTGCCGGTCCGCGAGCAGACCTCGCTCGACGCCCGCGTGCCCGAGGGCTCCCGCGTCGAATGGCTGATCGACTTCGCGCCCCAGCCGTCTTCGGCCGGTCTCGCCTTCCCTGAGAGCACGCCCGTCTCCCTGATCCGCGACGGCGACCGGTGGACCGGCGCCCGCATCGTCGATCGCCCCCTGCTGTACCGCATCGAGGCGGCGGGCCTCCCGCCCCAGCGCGTTAACCGTCTCGACGCCGTCGCCGACGCCGAGCCGGTCGTGGCCCTGATCGAGCCGGAGAGCCAGCTGGTCCAGATGACGCCCGGCCAGACGACCTGGACCCCGGTGTTCGAGGTCAGCGACGACTACGGCGTCATCGAGACCGCCACCCTGCGCGTCACCGTCACCAAGGGCGACGGCGAGAACATCACCTTCGAACAGCGCACCCAGCCCCTGCGCGGCCAGGGCACGGCCCGCGAGATGCGGTTCGCGCCCAGCCTCAACATCGGCCGTGAAGGACTGGAGGCCGGCGGCGACCTGATCGTCCAGCTGGTCGTCTCCGACAACCGCTCGCCCGAACGCCATGTCGTCGAAGGGCCCAGCGTCATCCTGCGCTGGCCGCCGAACCTCGCCATGGCCGAAGGTCTGGACGGCATGGCCATGCGCATCATGCCCGCCTATTTCGCCAGCCAGCGCCAGATCATCATCAACGCCGAGGCCCTGATCGCGCGGCGTCGCTCGATGCAGCCCGACCCCTTCATCGACGCGTCCAATGTCATCGGCGAGGAACAGGCCGCGCTGCGTCTCCGCTACGGCCAGTTCATGGGCGAGGAGGCCGAGGGCGGCGGCTCCGG
>CAMLNY010000333.1 GCA_946481405.1 uncultured Brevundimonas sp.
AGATCGGCCAGCTTGTCGAAGAAACCCTTCTTCGGCGCCGGAGCGGCCGGCTTGGCGGCGGGCCCCGGAGCGGCGGCGGCCGGGGCGGGCGTCACGGCGGGCTTGGGCGCCGGCGCCGGGGCGGCGGTCACGGCCGGCTTCGAAGCCGGAGCGGCGGCGGCCGGCTTCTCGGCCGGGGCGGCGGCGACAGCGGGCTTGGCGGCCGGAGCAGCCTTCGCAGCCGGAGCCTTTGCGGCTGCAGGCTTCTTCGCGGCGGCGGGCTTCCCGGCGGCCGGCTTCGCAGCGGGCTTGGCGGCTGCCTTCGCGGCCGGCGCCTTCGCAGCAGCGGCGGGTTTCACGGCAGCGGTCCTGGCGGGGGCCTTGGCAGCAGCAGCCTTCGGCGCGCCGGCCTTGACGGTGGTCTTCGGAGCCGCGGCCTTCGCGGCCGGAGCCTTCGCAGCGGGCTTGGCGGCCGGCTTCGCGGCGGCCTTCGGCGCAGCGGCCTTGGCAGGCGTCTTGGCGGCCGGAGCGGCCTTCACGTCGGCCGGTTTCACAGCGGCGGCGGGCTTCGCCGTTTTCGCAGTCGACTTCGCGGCGGGTTTAGGCTTGGAAGCGGCAGACGCTTTCGGCGACGCAGTAGACGGTGACTTGGCCATGTATTCCCCGACCCCTCGGTTGGAACGATCGCGACCGCTGCGGGAGAGCACGGGCGCAAACTCAATAGTATCGATTCGCAATGATACCGGCGTTTGAACAAATGTCCTCCAATAATCCCAAACAGATCATCGCCCGGGGCTCCCGCGCCGCCGCCGAAGCCGCTGCGGCCGACATCGACGCCGATGTCCTGCTGGAAGGCGCGACCTATTCCATCCTCGAGGAAGACGAGGATCGCGGCCTGTGGCGCATCGACGCCTTCCCGACGTCCGAGGACGAGGTCCAGGCCCTGACCGCGCGTCTGGCGCAGCACCCCGAGGTGACGGTCAAGGTCGAGGAGTTGGCCGACGCCGACTGGCTGGCCATGTCGTTGTCGGGCCTGCCGCCTGTGCGGGCGGGGCGCTTCTTCGTCTATGGCGCCCACGATCAGGGACGGGTGCCGCCGAACACGGTGAACCTGAAGATCGACGCGGGCGCCGCCTTCGGCACGGGGCACCACGGCACGACGGTCGGCTGTCTGATCGCCTATGACGAGCTGCTGAAGCGCGAGCGGTTCGAGCGGGTTCTGGACGTCGGCTGCGGCACGGGCGTGCTGGCCATCGCGGCGGCGCGGACGGGGGCGGCGTTGTCGGTGGGCACCGACATCGACGAACCCTCGGTGCGGATCGCCAACGAGAACGCGAAGCTGAATCAGGCCGACGCGAGGTTTGTCCACGCCTCGGGCCTCAACGATATCAAGGTGCGGGCCGGCTACCCCTACGATCTGGTGTTCGCCAACATTCTGGCCCCGCCGCTGGTCGCCCTGTCGCAGGACATCAAGATGAGCCTGCGCATCGGCGGGGTGGCGATCCTGTCGGGTCTGCTGCGGACACAGGAACGGCGCGTGACGGCCGCCTATCTGTCGCGCGGCTTCCGACTGGAACGTCGCATCCACCGCGACGCCTGGAGCGCCCTGGTGCTTCGCCGGATGGCTTAGGCGGAACCGTCCGCAAGCGGCGCCGTTTTGCTAGCTTAACGGAGGGTGAGCCATGAGCCAGTACGATCCGAATATTGATCCGAACGCGACTATCGAACGGGTCGTCGTTACCGAGCCCGTCTACACCGAGGCGGTCGTCGTCCGCCGCGAGTCCAGCACCGGATGGTGGATCGCGGGCGGACTGGCCGCGGCTGTTCTGATCGCCGTGATCTGGATTCTGGCGGCGCGGGGCGGTGACGACGATACCGAGGCGCTGCTGGCCCAGGCGCAGGCGGACGCAGCAGCCGCCGACGCCCGCGCCGATCAGGCGGTGGTCCAGAGCCAGATCGCCGGGGCCCAGCAAAGCGTCGACATCGCCCGGATGGAGGCGGCCCGCGCCCAGGCCGAGGCCGCGCGCGCGACCAGCCAGGCTCGCGCCGAGATCGCCCGGGCGGCCAGCACGCCTCCGCCGGTGGTGATCGCCGTTCCGACCGCGCCGACTTCGCCGCCACCCGCCACGGGTTCGGCGACGATCACGAGCACGACGCCGCAGAACTGATCCACGCCATCGCCCCTTCCAAAGCGGCGGGAGGGGGCGCTATGCGTGCGCCATGCGCCAGTCCTTCGACGAAACCACCTCGCCGGCCTTCGGAGCCAGACACCTTCCGCTCGTGCGCGCCGCCATGGCCGAACAGGGGCTGGACGGATTTCTGGTCCCGCACGAGGACGAGCATCAGAACGAATATCTGCCCGCCGCCAACGACCGGCTGGCCTGGCTGACCGGTTTCACCGGCTCGGCGGGCGCAGGCGTGGTGCTGAAGGACCGGGCCGCCGTGTTCGCCGACGGGCGCTACACGGTGCAGGTCCGGGCCCAGGTCGACGCCGGACAGTTCGAGATTCTCGATCTCGTCGAGGGCGGGGTGCCGGCCTATCTCGAGAAGGCCCCGAGCGGCGCCGTCATCGGCTACGATCCGCGTTTGCACAGCCCCGATGCGCTGGCGACGTTCAAGCGCGCGGCGGCGAAGGCCGGGGCCAGCCTGAAGCCTGTCGACACCAACCCGGTGGACGCCGCCTGGACTGAACGCCCGGCGCAGCCGAGCGCGCCCGTCGTGCCGCATGAAGACCGCTACGCCGGTGAGAGCAGCGCCGCCAAGCGCAAGCGGATCGGCGAGGCCGTGGCCGCCGCGGGCGCCGACGCCGTCGTCCTGACCGCGCCGGCCTCTATCGCCTGGCTGTTCAACATCCGGGGCGGCGACGTGATCCGCACGCCCCTGCCGCTGGCGCAGGCCATCCTGGCGACGAACGGGACGGCCATGCTGTTTCTCGACCCCGCCAAGGTGACCAACGAACTGCCGGGCTGGCTGGGCGACGACGTTACCCTGATGAACCCGGGCGAACTGGGTCAGGCGCTGGAGGGGATGAAAGGCTTCAAGGTCCTGATCGATCCGGCCCAGTCGTCAGCCTGGTATTTCGACCGGCTGGATCTGGTCGGGGCGACCGTGGTGCGGGGTATGGACCCCTGCGCCCTGCCGCGCGCGGCGA
>CAMLNY010000334.1 GCA_946481405.1 uncultured Brevundimonas sp.
GTACAGCGTCTTCTGATAGTCGCTCATGGTGTCGGTGTAGACGAGGCGGTAGCCGCCGCGGGTCAGGCCGTCGAGCGGGGCGCCCGGGCCGTGGCCGTCCAGACGGGTGCGCAGGAAGGTCGCCCAGTCGTACTCCATGACGCCGTTCAGCGTCTCGACGACCGTTTCGAACGTGTAGGGGTTCTCGCCGTATTCGCCGTCGTGGACGCCGTAGAAGGCGCGGGCGAAGTCGTCGAGCGACTTCCTGCCATTGGTGCGCTCGCGGATCAGGGTGTCGGCGTCGAGCCAGATCAGCTGGCCCTCGACATAGTAGTCCTCGCTGCGCTGCCAGGAGCGCCAGCCGATCGGACGGCGCTGGGTGATGATCGGGTCGTTGACCGTGTCCTGCATCGCCCGCCATTCGCGGCCGACGGTGTTGTCATAGGTCGCGGCGTCCATGGCGAGCGCATCCAGCGCCTGCTGACGGCTGTGGAGCCCTGAGCGGGCGGCCAGAACCTTGCCCCAGAACTGGGTCTGTCCCTCGTAGACCCAGAGCAGGGAGTTCTGGAGCGGGACGTTGTAGTTGGCCACGTCCTGATCCGCCGGGCGGCGGTACTTGCCGTCCCACGAGTGGGTATATTCGTGGCTGAGGAGGTCGCGGTCGCCGAGTTTCGATTCCCACTCGGTGAAGAAGCTGGGGTCGACGCTGTTCTCGGACGAGCGATGGTGCTCCAGACCGATGCCGCCCAAACGCTCGGTCATGGCGACGAGAAAGTCATAGTGGTCGTAGTGGCGCGCGCCGTAGAGGCGGTCGGCCTGTTCGACCATGGACCGCAGGATGCCGATCTGTTCGTCGGTCGGGGCGATGTTGGAGGCCGAGTCGGCGACGATGTTGAGCAGGACCGGCGAGCGGCCGCCCGGATCGAGGTCGATCTGGCGATAGTGTTCACCCGCGAACATCGGGCTGTCGACGAGGACGTCGAGCGGGACCGGCTGGAAGGTGGTCGTGGCCCCGGTCGCCGCGCCGGTGGGGCGCAGGGCCGTGCCGTAGCGCCAGCCCTCGGGCAGGGTGACGCCCGCCTGGACGGTGATATTCCGGTGGAAGCGGCCTGCCGGATAGAGCAGCATCTTCTCCCACTGGATGTTCAGCATTTCGGCCGTCATCGTAACGCGGCCCTGGGCCTCCGTGGTGGGGGACAGGTGCTGGAACTCGGCGACGATCTCGGCCGCGCCGGCCGGTACGACGATGTGGAAGGCGTAGGGGGAGAGGGTGTCACGCACCCACTCCACGCGCTGGCCGTTGGCGGTGATGATCAGGCCCGCCAGCTGGGTCACCGGGCCGACGGGGCCGTGGTTGCCGGGCAGCCATTCGGGGAAGAACAGGGTCATCGGCCCGGCCGTCTCGACCGGAATGGTCTCGCGCACCCGGTAGATGCGGCGGTTCAGGTCGGTGGCGTCGACGTCGAGATGGATGACGCCCGGCCAGGGGCGGTCGACGACGGCGGGGAAGGGCTGGGGCGTCGGCGGGGTGGCCGTCTGGGCGAAAGCCGCGCCCGAGGACAGGAGGAGGGTCGGGTGCGGGTGGTTCGCGGATAACTTCCCTTCTCCCCTTGCGGGAGAAGGTGGCGGGCGAAGCCCGACGGATGAGGGGTACGGAGATGCAGACGAGATGAGCGGAGCACGCGAATCCCTGGTCTGACCGGGAGTCTCCCCTCATCCGACCTCGCTTCGCTCGGCCACCTCCTCCCGCAAGGGGAGAAGGGCTTTAGGCCTACTTCACTTCCAGCAGTTCGACCTTGAACAGCAGGGTCGAGTTGGGCGGGAGTTCGTCGCCGCCGACCCAGCGGGCGCCGTAGCCGAGCTCGGCCGGGATGGCGAAATGGAAGGTCTCGCCGACGTGCATGAGGGCGACGCCTTCGGTCCAGCCCTTGATGACGCGATTCAGCGGGAACTCGGCCGGTTCGCCCCGATCGTAGGAGCTGTCGAACTTGCGGCCGTCGATGAAGGTGCCCTCGTAGTGGACGCGGACGGTCGAGGTCTCGGTGGGTTGGGCGCCCTCGGGATGGGCGGCGCCTTCGCGGCGATACTGGAGACCCGAGGCGGTGGTGGTCCAGCCGCGGCGGGCGCCGTTCCAGGCGAGGTAGGCGGCCTGGCCGGCCGTGTATTCCTCCGGCGTGGAGTAGACAGGCGGCCGGTCGTTCGAGCTGACGACGATCTCGTCAGGCGCCGTGGCGCAGGCGGTCAGGGCGGCGGAAGCGACAAGAATGGGGATGATTTTCATGCGGCGACGCTAGCAGCGGAAAAAGCTCTTGCGAAGCCGGCGAAAATCGGCGTGGCGGCCTTTATTTCGTCGACAAAGCGAGTATATAGCCCAGTTCCGCAACAGCTCAGATGAGTCTGCGCGAAAGCGCCGAGGCCCGGTCCGTCGCCCTCCGACCGAGCGAAGGCGTGGCTCCTTCCCCAGGGAGCTTCTCAGATTTCAGGCCTCCTGAACGTTCCGGCGTTCGAGGGTGGAGGCCGAAACCGATTGTCACGGGACGCCGCTCGCGGTCCCGTGCTGCTGCATTCACGCGCATCTCCCCCGGATGCGCCATGGGAAAACAGAATGACTGACGTCCTGAACGGTCTCGCCATCAACGGTCAGATCGCTTCCGCCACGACCTTCACCGGCAAGAAGCGCATCCGCAAGAGCTTCGGCCGGATCCCCGAAGCCGTGGAAATGCCGAACCTGATCGAGGTTCAGCGCGCCTCCTACGAGCAGTTCCTGCAGCGCGAGGTCCGTCCGGGCCAGCGCAAGGACCAGGGCATCGAGGCGGTCTTCAAGTCGGTCTTCCCGATCAAGGACTTCAACGAACGCGCCGTGCTGGAATACGTGTCCTACGAGTTCGAGGACCCGAAGTACGACGTCGAGGAATGCATCCAGCGCGACATGACCTATGCCGCGCCGCTGAAGGTCAAGCTGCGCCTGATCGTCTTCGAAGCGGACGAGGAAACGGGCGCGCGCTCGGTCAAGGACATCAAGGAGCAGGACGTCTACATGGGCGACATTCCGCTCATGACGATGAACGGCACCTTCATCGTGAACGGCACCGAGCGGGTCATCGTCTCGCAGATGCACCGTTCGCCGGGCGTATTCTTCGACCACGACAA
>CAMLNY010000335.1 GCA_946481405.1 uncultured Brevundimonas sp.
ACCTCTGGTGGACCTGTCGTGGCGCCAGCCGCGCAGCAGGGTAGCTAAGTATGGAATAGATAACCGCTGAAAGCATCTAAGCGGGAAACTAACCTCAAAACAAGGCTTCGCTGAGGATCGTGGAAGACTACCACGTTGATAGGCCAGGTGTGGAAGCGCGGTGACGCGTGAAGCTTACTGGTACTAATAATCCGATCGGCTTGATCGTTTCTCAGCAAAACTCATTCGATCTTTTGATCTGACAATGTCTTCTCACAATCTACATATCCGCTTGGTTGACCTGGTGGCTATGTCGGAGGTTCCCCACCCGATCCCATCCCGAACTCGGTCGTTAAGCCCTCCAGAGCCGATGGTACTATGTCTCAAGGCATGGGAGAGTAGGTCGCCGCCGGGTCTACCAAGCGGATATGTGGATTGTGAGTTCCGGTGGGGCTACAGCGCTTAGCGCTACTTGAGCCTGACCTCTCTCGAACAGTCTTCCTTCGCACTACCGTTTGCCGCGGGATGGAGCAGCCCGGTAGCTCGTCAGGCTCATAACCTGAAGGTCGCAGGTTCAAATCCTGCTCCCGCACCCAAAATCTTAAAGCCCCGTCGGCCTTGCTGCGGGGCTTTTTGCTGTCCGGAGCGCTGCAAGAGGCGACTTCAGCCCGCCTCCCGCGCCCGAAAGTCGCCGGGACGCAGGCCGTGGCGGCGGAATTTGTCGTAAAGCGTTTTTCTCGGGAGCTTCAGGGCCTCGGTGATGGCGACGATGTCGCCGGCGTGGCGATGCAGCGCCTCTTCCAGCACCGCCTTTTCGAACCGCTCCAGACGGTCGACCAGACCGGCGTTTGCATCCTCGACCGCACCGACCGCGCCGGGCGCGTCGATGTCCAGAGCGACCCGTTCGGCGAAGTGCGCCAGCTCGCGCACATTACCCGGCCAGTCGTGTTCCATCAGCGTCCGCCGCACGGCCGTACTCATCGGCGGCGCCGTGCGCTGGTGATCGCCGGACGCGCGGGCCAGGAAGTGGGCGAACAGCAGCGGCACGTCCTCGCGTCGCTCCCGTAGCGGCGGGACCCTCAGCTTCAGCACATTCAGCCGGTAAAACAGGTCCTCGCGGAACTGGCCGCGCGCGACAGCGACTTTCAGATCGATCTTGGACGACGCGAGGATGCGCAGATCCAGCTGGCGCGGCCCCGCTGCGCCCAGAGGCTGGACCTCGCGTTGTTCCACCACGCGCAACAGGGCGATCTGGGCCGACATCGGCATGCTCTCGATCTCGTCGAGGAACAGGGCCCCGCGATGGCTCTGTTCGATCAGGCCGACCCGGCGCTTCACCGCGCCCGGGAAGGCGCCCGGCTCATGGCCGAACAGTTCGCTCTCGATCAACCCGGGGGGCAGAGCGCCGCAGTTGACGGCGACGAAGGGGTGCACCCGTCGCCGCCCGCTGTTGTGCAGGGCCCGGGCGACGACCTCCTTGCCGACGCCGGTCTCGCCCTCGATCAGGACGTCCATGCCGGCGTCCGCCACTTGTTCGATGACGGTGCGCAGACGCGCGATCGAGGGGCTCGACCCGAGCAGAGGCAGGTCGGGACTGGCGCGCGACACCGCCGCCGACAGGGCGCGGTTGTCCAGAACCAGGCCGCGCTTTTCCAAAGCCCGGTTCACGCTGTCGGCCAGGCGCCCGAAATCGAACGGCTTGGCGACGAAGTCGTAGGCGCCGTTCCGGAGCGCGTCGACCGCGTCGGCGATGTCGCCGTGCCCCGTGATCATCACGACCGGCAGGCCCTCGTCGAGCGCCTGAAGCCGCGCAAGCAGTCCGCGCCCGTCCATGCCCGGCATCCGCAGATCGGACACGATGACGCCCGGATAGTCCGCCGTCAGAACCTTGAGCGCCGCCTCGGCCGAGGCGAAGGCCTGTACCTCCAGATCCTCGAGCTGAAGCCGCTCGACCAGGGCCTCGCGGAAGTCGTCGTCGTCGTCGACGAGGGTGACGGAACGGGGGCGGGAAAAGTTCACGCCGCCGCCCTCAACGAGATGACGAACCGGGCGCCGCCCTTGCCGGGTCGCAGGCTCAGTTCGCCGCCGAAGCCGGCGACGATGTCGCGACAGATCACCAGTCCCAGCCCCAGTCCGGCCGGTTTGGTGGTGACGAAGGGGGTGAACAGGGTGGCTGCGATGGCCGGATCGATGCCGGGGCCATTGTCGGCGATGACGATCTCGACCCGCCGCCCCTTGCGGGCCACGTCGATCGTCAGGGTGGGCGAGGGCGTCTTCGCCTCCGTCATCGCCTCGAAGGCGTTCTGCACCAGATTTACCACCACCTGTTCCAGACGGATCGGCTCGGCCTGGACCTTCAGGTCGGGATCACCGCTGCGGACCAGTTCGACCCCGCCTTCGCGCAGGCGCCCGCCGATCAACAACAGGGCGCCCTCGATTGCGGCGGCGGGCGAGACGGCGGAGACGCCCTGGGTCGTTTTCCTCGAAAAGGCGCGGAGTTCATCGGTAATCACCCCGATCCGGCCGGTCAGTTCGGCGACGCGCCCCAGACTGCGGCGCGCGGCCTCGGGGTCGTCGCGATCCAGATACGCGCCCGCCGTGTCGGCGTGGGTGCGGATAGCGGCCACGGGCTGGTTGATCTCGTGGGCGACGCCAGCGGCGATCTGGCCCAGTGTCGCCAGCTTGTTGGCCTGAACCAGTTCCTCGCGCAGCACCTCGCGGCTGGCCTCGGCGCGACGGCGCTCCTCCATCTCCGCGTTCAGCCGGCGGTTGGCGGCGCGCAGTTCGCCGGTCCGCTCCTCGATGCGACGCTCGAGTTCCGCCCGCGCCTGTTCCTCGGCGACCGCCTTCGCCATGGCCTGTTGCCGACGCCGCAGCAGGACGCCCGCGCCGACCGCCAGCAGGGTGACCAGAAGGCCCGCCACCGCCCGCGCGCTCCAGACATTGGCGACGATGGTCCCGCCGATCGGGTCGAGCAGATGCAGGGTCCAGCCGGGCGTGTCGGTCGAGGTGCGCGACAGGATCCAGTCGCTGGTCAATCCGCCCGCGGCCGCGCGCACGATGCTCGCGATGGGCGTCTACAAGGCGTTCCCGGAATCGTTCGGGCGGTGCCATCCCGTGCACGAGGTGCCGAGCCGC
>CAMLNY010000336.1 GCA_946481405.1 uncultured Brevundimonas sp.
TCCTTGTCCTTCACCACCCGGCGCAGGACGCCGAAGACCAGCTTGTGCGCCAGCCAGCCGAAAGCGACGAAGGCGGCTACCACCAAGGCAATGACCGCCCATTCGGGCAGCCAGGCGATCTCGCGCCGGAGGTCGGCGATCTGGCGGATCAGGTCGGAGCGGGTGTCCTGCATGGCGGGACCGACGCATTCAGGCCGCTTTGGTTCCCGCAGTGCAACATCGGGTCGTCAGGCGCCGGCGGTCGCCTCGACGAGGTCAGCGAGGCGCTGGGCGGCGTCGGGAATGGCCACCGAACGGGCCGCCGCGCTCATCGAGGCGAGGCGCGCGGGGTCCGACAGCACGCCTGAAACTACGGCGGCCATGGCGTCCACGGTGACGTCGTCCTCAAGGATCACCTCGGCGGCGGAGACGTCGGTCAGGAGCTTCGCGTTCAGGCGCTGATGGTCGTCGGTGGCGATCTTCAGCGGGATCAGGATCGATGGCATGGCGGCGACCGCCAGCTCGGCGCAGGTCGAGGCGCCGGCGCGGCCGATGACCAGATGGGCCTCGGAAAGGCGCGAGGCCATGTGGCGGAAGAAGGGGGCGACCTCTGCGTCGATGCCGGCCTCCAGATAGATCTGGCGCGCGGTCTCCAGCGTCTCCGGACGCGACTGCTGCTGGACCTTGAGACGGCGACGAATGGGGTCCGGCAGGACGGCCAGCGCCCGGGGCGTGGTCTCCGACAGGATGCGGGCGCCCTGCGAGCCGCCGGTGACGAGGATGTTGATCGGGCCCTCGCCGGGAGCGGCATAGGCGCGGTCGTACAAGGCGCGGATGTCGGCCCGGACGGGGGCGCCGACGACCTGGGCGCGGGCCTTCACGGCGGGCGACGCGCGTTCCAGCGTCGGGAAGGAGGAGGCGACGGCACGGACATGCGGGGCGAGCGCCCGGTTGGTGCGGCCCAGGACGGCGTTCTGTTCGTGGATCAGGGTCGGGCGCTTCTGCAGGATGGCGGCGACCAGAGCAGGGGCGGACGGATAGCCGCCGAAGCCGACGATGACCCTGGCGTCGAGACGGTTGAACGCGGTCTGCGCCTGACCCACGCCCTTCAAGATGGCCGCCCCGGCCTTGAGCAAACCGACGGGGCCGGAGCCGGTGGCGGCGTCCAGCGCCAGACGCTCCTCCGCCGGAAAGGCGTGGGCGTACTGTTCGCCGCGATGGTCGGTGGCCAGAACCACGCGCCAGCCGCGGGAGGCCATCTCGCGCGCCAGGGCCTCGGCCGGGAACATGTGGCCGCCGGTTCCGCCGGCGGCGACGACGCAGAGCTTGGACATCGGGACCCCTAGGCCATCAGGAGGCGGCGCGGACGCGCCAGACTGGCTCCAGGTTCGTAGGCGCCGGGACGGCGACGGGTCAAGGCGAGCGCGAATCCCATGGTCAGGCCCATGGCCATCATGGATGAGCCGCCATAGCTGATGAAAGGCAGCGTCATCCCCTTGGTCGGGATGAGGTTCAGGTTCACCGCGACGTTGATCGAGGCCTGCAGGCCGATCAACATGAACAAGCCCGCCGCGGCCGTTTGTTCGAACGGGTCGTTCAGCTTCATCGCCCGGCCCATGCCGCGGAAGACGATGAAAGCGTAGAGACCGATCATGATGAGGCTGAGGACGAGGCCGAACTCCTCAGCGCCGACCGAATAGATGAAGTCGGTATGCAGGTCGGGGACGGAGCGCTTCATGACCCCCTCGCCCACCCCGCGGCCGACCAGGCCGCCGGCGCGGATGGCCTCACTGGCCCGATCGATCTGGTGGGTGTCCTCGACGCCCGGGGAAACGAACTTGGCCACGCGGGCCTGCACGTGCGGGAACAGCAGATAGATCGCCGTCATGCCGGCGACGAACATCCCGCCCAGCACGGCGACCCAGCGGAGCGGCACCCCGGCCATGAAGAAGACGGCCATGAAGGTGGTGGTGATCAGGAGCGTCTGGCCGATGTCCGGCTGGATCAGCAGCAGGGCCACGACGACGGTGTAGAAGCCGAAGGCGATGGAAACGCCGGGCACGCCCTGCCCCTTCTGGCCTTCGGCGAACATCCAGGCGGCAAAGACGATCAGGCTGGGCTTGGCGAATTCGGAGGGCTGAAGGCTGAAGGGTCCCAGGTTCACCCAGCGGGCGGCGCCCTTCACCGTGTCGCCGATGAACGGCAGCAACGCCATGACGAAGATCGCGCCGAGCAGGCCCAGCACCGCGATCCGCCTGACGCCCCGGGGCGACAGGAGCGACATGGTCATCATCAAACCGACGCCGCCCGACGCCCAGACGATCATGCGCCAGGAATAGTGGAAGGGGTCGGTGATCGACTCGTCGGCCAGGATGGCAGCCGGGGACGAGGCGAACGACAGCATGACGCCGAGACTCATCAGGGCCAGCGCCGCGCCCAGCAGGCCGCGATCGACCGTCCAGAACCACTGGGCGATCGGGCTTTGGTCGTTGCGTGAGAAGGGGTGGGAGTAGACGGCCTGGGTCATGGTTTCTCAACCATGAACGGAAGGCGTAGCTCCGAGGTTAAGAACGGCGGCCCGGAACGCTTCTCCGCGCGCCTCGAAGTCGGGAAACTGGTCGAAGCTGGCGCAGGCGGGGCTGAGCAGGACGATCTGGTCGCCCCTTGCCGCCTGGGCGTCGGCGGCGGCGAGGGCGACGGCGGCGTCCATGGTTGCGGCGATCATGTGTGGCGTGTCGCCGAGGGTCGTGGCGAACGCTTCGGCCGCCTCGCCGATGAGGTAGGCCTTGGCGACACGGGGGAAGAGGTCGCGTAGGTCCTCGATGCCGCCGTCCTTCGCCTTGCCGCCGACGATCCAGAAGCTGGTCGGATAGGACATCAAAGCCTGACGCGCGGCGTCGGCATTGGTGGCCTTGGAGTCGTTGACGAAGCGGACGGCGCCCAGATGACCGACCGTCTCCATGCGGTGGGCGAGGCCCGGGAAGGTCATCAGGCCGTCGACGGCGGCCTCGTGCGACACCCCGACGGCGCGGGCGGCGGCGTAGGCGAAGGCGGCGTTCTGGGCGTTGTGACGGCCTGGCAGGGAGCGGGCGGGCGCGAGGTCAGTCACGGCGATCCCGTCGGCGACCAGTT
>CAMLNY010000337.1 GCA_946481405.1 uncultured Brevundimonas sp.
CAGTTCGCCGAACCGCTCCGGCTGGTCGGCCATGATGAAGTGACGGCTGCCGTCCACGCGCATGACCTTCACACCCGGGAGGGTCGCGTACTCGCGCTCCCACATCGCCTGCGCCATGGCGGGGGGCGGTCCGCCGTCCGCGTCGGTCGCATAGAGGGCCGTGACCGGCGTGGTCATGGCGGCCAGCCCCGGGCGGGCGTCGGTGGTCATGACGTCCGCCATGGCCGAGGCGACGGCGTGGACGTCGCTGGTCATCGTCCAGTCGACGATCTGCGAATGGATCGCCGCGTTGCGGGCCATGCCGGCGGCGGTCGCCTCGCCTTGGGCGCGTCGCGCGGCGGGATCGGTGTTGGCGAGCATCCCGGCGCGGGCCTGTTCGGCGAAGGGCCGCGCCGTCTCGGCTGTCGCGGTCGGACCGTACAGGGCGGAAAAGAAGGGCAGGCTGTCGACGCTCATCAGCCGACCGACCGCCTCCGGCCGGGTTTGGGCCAGACGCAGACCCAGCAGCGCGCCCATGGAGTGGCCGATGACGGCGGGGCGATCCAGACCGGCCTCGGAGACATAGCGGGCCAATTCGGCCACGGCGGGCTCGACGAAAGCGCCGTCCCCGTGCGTCCACGGCTCGCCGGCGAAGCCCGCCAGCTGGATCAGATGCACCCGGTGCGTGGCCGACAGCCGCCTCGCCAGCGGCCGCCAGACCTCGCGCGAGGACGCCAGTCCGGGGATCAGGATGACATCTGGCCCCGAGCCGATGACCTCGACCGAGAGCCGGTCGGAGGCGAAGGGCGCGGTCTGGACGGCCGTCGGCTCGGCCCGTGCCGTCGTGGCGAGAACGATCCCGCCGACCGCCAGACCGGCGGCCGAAGCCAGGAACAGGGCGCGCAAGGTCGAGCGCCCGACGGAGTGGCGGAGATGCAGCATGGCGATGTCCTTGTAAGGCAGACCTGACGGACGTCAGGCGTGCGGATTGTCGAAGATGTCTTCCACCGCGCGCCCGAACAGGGCGGCGATGCGATAGGCCAGATCCAGTGACGGATCGTGTTTCTCGGTCTCGAGCGCGTTCACCGCCTGACGGGAGACGCCCAGGGCCTGACCCAGCTGTTCCTGGGTCCAAGCCTTCTCCGTGCGGAGGACTTTCAGACGGTTCTTCATCAGTGCGAGGTCCGGATGAAGGGGGTGACGATCCCGAAGCAGCCCCAGAACAGCGGGAAGATCATCCAGTTGGGGATGTGGGGCGCATTGGCGTAGCTCTCGCCGAATCCCCAGAAGCTGGCGATAACCATGGCCATCCCGGCCGCGACGACGAAGCGTTTGGCGAGCACTGCCCGCATGAACTCGTCGGAGTCGCGCATCAGGCTGAGGATCGACCAGATCCAGCCCACGATCGGGGCGGCGACGGCGGCGGCCAGAACCCAGGCGGCCGGCTTGCCGATGATCTGGTCGAAGGCGCCGAAGATGGCGGCGACGTTCACGGCGACATACGGGATAGTGAAGGCCATCGTCCGGGCGACGTATTTGCGGTCGGCGGGCGTGCCCTGGCTCCAGGCGTTCATGTCATGCGCTCCTGACTAAATGTAAGGCGTACATGACATGGCGTTCGTGTCAGGTCAACATGACTTTGTCAGGTCATGCTGACATTTTCGGAATAGTTCCGGCCCTTGGTCGATCCGCCTGCCCGACCTATCATCCCGCCATGCCCGCCGCCCCCCGCACTTTCCCGACCGATCTCTTCGCTCCCGATGACTGGGCGCTGTTCCAGTCGCGCTCGGCCTGGAAGGGGCCGCTGCTGGTCCTGCACTGCTGGGGTGTGATCGCGCTCGCCGTCGGCGTCGGCGTCTGGCAACCGATCCTGGTCCCGCTCTGCGTCATGGTCATCGGCACGCGCCAGCTGGGTCTGGCCATACTGATGCACGAGGCTGCGCACGGGGCGCTGGCGAAGAATCTCAGGCTGAACGATTTCCTCGGCCATTGGCTCTGCGCGGTTCCGATCGGGGCCTCGCTGGACGCCTATCGCCCCTATCACCTGTCCCACCACCGCTTCGCCCAGCAGCCGGAGGACCCCGACCTGATGCTGTCGGCGCCCTTCCCGGTCACGGGCGCCTCTCTCGGCCGCAAGATGATCCGCGACCTGACGGGCCAGACCTTCTTCAAGCAGCGCGTCCTCCTGCCCCTCGACGTGCTGAGGAAGCGCGCCGCGGGCGGAGAGGCGCACGACTACGACGCCGTCGTCACCGGCCGCTCGGTCCTGCCCTTCCTCGCCGTCAACGCCCTGATGCTGTCGGGCTTCGTCGCGGCGGGCCTGTGGTGGGCCTGGTTCGCCCTGTGGCTCCTGCCCATGGCGACCTGGTTCCCGCTGGTGACGCGCCTGCGGAACATCGCCGAGCACGCCTGCGTCGAGGGTTCGGCCGACGACGCCTTCCGCGCCGCCCGCACCACCCGGGCCTCATGGTGGGAGCGGGCCTTCATCGCCCCCTACTGGGTCAATTTCCACGCCGAGCACCACCTGTTCATGCACGTCCCCTGCTGGAACCTGCCCCGCCTGCATAACGCGATCCGGGGGACCGAACCGGGCGGGCGGATGGAGGTCGCCCCCGGCTATGTCAGCGTGTTGAAGCAGGCGGCGTCGAAGCCCGCGTGACCATCGCCGATCCCCGCGCCTTCATCCTGGCCAACACCCGGCTCCAGACGGTCCCGCACGCGCCGGAAATCTCGCTCTGGCTCGCCGACGAGATCACGCCGATCTGGAAGTTGACGGAGGAGGAGCTGGGCGAACTCGGCCTGCCGCCGCCGTTCTGGGCTTTCGCCTGGGCGGGCGGACAGGGGCTCGCCCGCTGGGTGCTGGACCATCCGGAGGCTCTCGCCGGCAAGACCGTCGTCGACTTCGCCACCGGCTCCGGTCTGGTCGGGATCGCGGCGATGAAGGCGGGCGCGACCTCCGCCCTCTGCGCCGACATCGACCCCTTCTGCGGCGCGGCGGTCGCCCTGAACGCGGAGGCCAACGACGTCACGCTCGACTTCACCGAAGACGGCGAGCGCGTGCTGGTCACAGGAGTCTACCCCGGACAGGTCAACGACGATCGCCGGCGGCTGCTCGACCAGGATCT
>CAMLNY010000338.1 GCA_946481405.1 uncultured Brevundimonas sp.
CCAGGCGTTGGCGGCGACCGGTCCGGGCAGGAAGAAGTCGCGCCCGGCCAGACCGGCGGCGGGCGACAGCTGTTGTTCGAACGACAGGATCGAGATCCGCTGCCCCTCGCTGGCCGTGGCCTGGGGCGTGTTGTCCTCGCCCAGACCGAACGGGAGGATGCGCCGCGCCTGGGCGCAGGCGGCCAGCGAAGCGGCCAGCCCCAGAACGAGGGCGGTCTTCAGCGCGCGGTTCACGGTCGTCATCCGAACTCCGGTCGTCATCAGGCGGGTGGTCACTGTTGGGCGGCCTGAGCTTGCGCGGCCCGGGCCTGAGCCGCCTGGGCCTGGGCGGCCTGCGCAAGTTGCTCGGGGCTCGGGGCGGCCGGGACCGGCGGGGTCACCGACTGGGCGGCCGCGATAGGCGGCAGGCCGGCGGCGACGCCGGTGTCGATCATGTTGATGGCCGCCTGGGCGCGCTGACGCACCGAATCGGGCACGTCCTGACCCAGGGTCAGCAGCACGAAGACCTCGCGCGCCTCGGCGGGCTTGTTGAACTGCAGCCGGGCCATGCCGAGCGCTTCCTGGGCAAAGGGGACCATCGGGCGGCCTTTCTTGGTCAGGGGCTCCAGCCTGGCCTCGATGTCTTCCAGCGAGGCGCCGTTGTCGAACATCAGCAGCGCCGACTTGTAGGTGGCGGTGTCGCGCAGGATCGGGTCGCCCGAGGCCTTGGCGGCCTCATCGAACAGCCGGATGGCGTCCGGAATGCGGTTGGCGGCGACGGCCAGACCGGCGCGCTGCTGCAGGGCCAGGGCCTTGTAGGCGCCGTTGCCCTTCTCGCCGGCCTCGGCGAAAGCGGTCTCCGCCCCGGCCGTATTGCCCGACTGCAGGGCCTCGAGGCCGCGCTGATAGGCGACCGAACCCGCATTGGCGCGGCTCGTCTGGAAGCTCTGCCAGCCCCACCAGCCCAGGGCCGCGACCAGGGCGATGGCCAGAATGCCGCCGAGGATCGGCAGCCAGTTGCGCGCCATGCGCTTGAGGCGTTCGGAGCGAATATTCTCCTCGACCTCTTCGAAGACATCAGTCACTAGCGGAGCCGCCCCAAAAAACGCTGTAAAGCCAATCGGCGCGGACCCTAGAGGTTCGCCCGCGCCCCCGCAACGGAGGCGCTACGGCGTCGCCGGCTTTTTGGAGAAGTAGGTCTCGACTTCGGCAGGAAAACGGCGGGCCCGGACATCCGCGGCATAGGTTCCCACCGCCCGGCCGATCTCGCCTCGCAGATCGGCGTATTTGCGGACAAACTTGGGCGTCCAGTCGAACACGCCCAGCATGTCCGAGCTGACCAGAACCTGTCCGTCGCAGGTCGCCGAGGCCCCGATGCCGATGGTCGGCTTGGAAATGGCTTCGGTGATCTCGCGCGCCAGCCCTTCCGCCGTCCCCTCGATCACCACGGCGAAGGCGCCGGCGTTCGCCGTATCGTGGGCCGACTGCAGGATGCGCTGACGCTCGCTCTCCTCGCGCCCCTTGGCCTTGAAGGAGCCGTCGATGTTGATCGACTGGGGCAACAGGCCGACGTGACCCATGACCGGCACCCCGCGCTTGACCAGATATTCGATGGTGGCCGGCACTTCCGGGCCGCTCTCGACCTTCACAGCCTGGGCGCCGGTCTCCTTCAGCACCCGCACGGCGTTGGCGTAGGCCTCTTCCTTGCCCGCCTCATAACTGCCGAAGGGCATGTCGATGACCACCAGGGCCCGTTTCGCGCCCCGCATCACCGCCTGGCCGTGCAGGATCATCATCTCGAGCGTCACGCCCACCGTCGACGGCAGGCCGTGAACCGCCATGCCCAGGCTGTCGCCGACCAGAAGGACGTCGCAGTGCGGATCCATCATCTCCGCCGTCGGCGCATCGTAGGCGGTCAGGACCACGATCGGCTCCCCGCCCTTGCGCGCGGTGATCTCCGGGACCGTGATTCGCTTCACGACTTCCTGTTTCTGGCTCGACATGTGTGCTCCGCTTGTGGCGGGCGGAGAGATAGGCGTCCCCATCCCTTCCGTCGAGGATCAGACGTCCTGCGACAGCCTCACCACGCCCGCGGCGGCCAGGGCGATCAGCGCCCCTGCGGCGATCCAGAACATCTGCATCCCGCCCATGGCGCCCAGCGTCAGGTCGGCGAGGCCCAGCTGGGTGAGCCCGGTGTTGACCGCGCTCTCCACGTTCACGCTGGCGGCCTGGATCCCCTGCCCCAGCACCCGCCCGGCGACCGGCGCCTGGCCGTTCGACAGGTTGAGGTCCAGGTTCATCGATTCCTTCACCGCGATCACCCCGCCGATCAGGCCGGCGGCCGTCAGGGCCAGGGTGCGCACGCGGCTCGACGAATGCAGCTTCGTCTCGACCTCCGCCGCGAACAGGGTCGCGTCGGCCATCTGGGGCGAACGGCTGAACAGCCGCTCGATCATCGGATCGAATTCATCAGCCGACATGGGTCGACCTCCCCGACTGTCCGACGTCCGGCGAAAGCCGGGCGCGGAGTTTATCCAGACCACGTTTGACATGAGACTTCACCGTTCCAAGCGGCAGATTCATGGCGGCGGCGATCTCGGGATGAGACAGCCCCGCGCCATGGCACAGGGAGACGCACAGACGCTCGGTCTCGTTGAGCGATTTCAGCGCCTCGTCCAGGTCGACCAGCCCCGCCTGATCTGGGGCGGGGGCGACGTCGTCCTCCACCGGTTCGATCTCGGCGACATAGCGGGCGTCCTTCGCCTTGCGCTTCAGATAGAGGCGTGCGGCGATGCGCTTGACCCAGGCGGCGAACGTGCCCTCGCCCCGGAACTCCGCGCATTTCTCGAACGCCTGAAGGAAGGCGTCCTGGGCGACGTCGTCGGCTTCGGCGCCCTGCGCTCCCATGCGTCTCAGCAGGGACCGGACGGCCGAGCCGTGGCGGCGGACCAGTTCGCCGAACTCCCGACGTCCGCCCGCCGCCGCCTGGGCGGCGAGCTCGACGTCATGTTGGTCCATCAAGGCCTTGGCCATGATCAGGCTTTCCCCCTGTCAGAGCCAGGCTCAGTCCTTGTTCTTGTTGAAGAAGCTCAGGACGATGAAGGCCAGACCGATCGTGACCGGGA
>CAMLNY010000339.1 GCA_946481405.1 uncultured Brevundimonas sp.
TTTCGCCCTGCGCGCCGAAGCCGCCGTGCGCGAGCGCGCCGGCGAGTTCCGCGAGCGCGCCCGCGAGTACTACGACGACGCCGCCGAACGGTTCGACGAGGCCCAGCGCTACATCACCGAGCGGGTGCAGGAGCGCCCGGTCCAGTCAACCGCCATCGCGCTCGGTGTCGGCGTGGTTCTCGGCCTGCTTCTGGCCGGTCGTCGCCGCTGATGATCGGCAAGGGGCTGGTTAAAAAGCTGACGGCGGCCTTCGCGGTCGCCGGCTGCGCCTTCGTGGTCATCGTCGCCCTCGGCGCGACCCTCTATTTCTCGCTCGCCCTGGTGCTTCAGCCCCTGGGCGCCGCCGCCGTGACGGCAGGGGTCTTCACCCTGATCGCGCTCGTCGTGGCCGTGGTCTTCCTCAACGCCTCCGGAGCGCTGGAGGACGAGGACGACTACGAGGAAGAGGACATGGGTCTGGGCCGCCGCGCCTTCGCCCTGTTCCGCCAGCGGCCGATCCTCGGCACGGTCGCCGCCCTCGCCGGCGGCTGGATCTTCCTGCGCAACCCGGCGCTGGCCACCATGGTCGCCGCGGCCTTCACCGAGAAGCCGCACGGCCGGCGATATCGCAGATAGTCGGAACGGCCACGCCTCGACGGCGTTGATTCGGCAGCGGCGTCGAAGCTGGGCGGCGCTTTCCATCAACCCTCTGCAAGGAGGATCGTCCATGCTTCGCTGGGCCATCATCTTTCTGATTGTCGCGCTGGTCGCCGCCGTCCTCGGCTTCGGCGGTATCGCGAACTTCTCGTTCGAGATCGCCAAGTTCGTCGCGGTCATCGCCCTGATCCTGTTCGTCATCTCGCTGGTGGCGGGCGGACTTCGCGGGCGCGGCACGCGAATATAGCCGCCTCATACGCTGACTGAGACAAGAGCCGCGGCCCCCGGGTCGCGGCTTTTTCGTTCCGTCTACGGCGAGTGACCCATTCTGGGTCAAAACGGTCTTTCCTCAATCAAGCTCAGCCGTTAGCAGGCGCGACCCCCGAGAGACCGCCTTCAATGACGACTGACACCGATTACCAGACCCTGGCAGTGAATCTCGCCTCGCTGCAGGCGGTGGTGCGCGGCCTGTGCCGGGCCTATGCCTCGCGTTCGCCCTCCGCCCTGTCCGAAGTGCTCGACGGCCTGACCACCGAGGCCGAGCATCTGGAAGAGATCGCCAAATTGACCGGCTGCCGCACCCAGACGGGCGCCTGGGCCTCGGTCGAGGCCTGGATCGAAGACTTCCGCGACGAGGTCCTGATGAACTCCCGGGCTCAGAAGCGCGCCAACCTCTGAGACGCGGCGGTCATTTCCGCCGTCATGAATCGCACGAACTCCATGTTCCGGTCCATCGTCATTCCGCCGCTGAGCGTCCGGTAGCCGCGCTGGTCCCTCAGGATGCGGCCGTCGGCGACCAGGATCTGAAGCCGTCGCCTGACCGTCTCACGCGGCAGGCCTGTCGATTCGGCGATGGACCTCCCGCTCGTCGGCTTCAGCAGATGATCCGGCAGGGGGTTGGTCCCCAGCGCCTCCAGCACGCCGAAGTCCCGCAGATATTTCCCGCTGCTCGCCGCCGCCACGGTCAGCAGCACGACGACCGTCTCCAGATCGTCGCCCTCGAAACAGTCCGCCGCCTTCCTCAGGATCCGCAACAGGATTTCGATGGACACGATGCCCTTCGCGCGCTCGCCGACCGCCACCCCCTGCGGATCGTTTCCACTCTCTTCCACGGCGTCGCTCCTGCCCTGAAAGAACACACTGTGCGCTCAAGTCGTGACCTCATCCATCGTTGACTTGGCCGGGCTCAGAAGCGCGCCAGCCTCTGCGGCGCCCCGTTCAGCTCGGCGACCAGAAACCGGGCGAACTCGAGGTTCCGGTTGCGGGTGAGAATGCCGCTGAGGGTGCGAAAACCCCGTGCGTCCCTCTGCAGCCGCCCCTGATCGACCAGAATCTTCAGCCGTCGCCGCACCGTCTCGCGCGGCAGGCCAGTCGATTCCGCGATGGCTCGCGCGCTGGTCGGTCGGTGGTACTCGTCCGGCAAGGGCCCGGTCCCGAACGAGGCCAGAAACTCCGGGTCTTTCAGGTGCCGGCCGACGCTGGCCGCCCCGACCGTCAGCAGGATGACGATCGTCTCCAGATCGTCGCCCTCGAAGCAGTCCACGGCCTTCTTGAGCACCCTCAGCAGCACCTCGATGCCGGCCATGGCTCGCCCGCGCTCGCTCGAGAAGGTCTCGGGGTCGCCGCCCTCGTTCGTCTCCACCGTTCCGCTCCCGCCTTTTTGCGGACCACCGTGCGCCCGATCCGGCGATGTGACCAGCGGGTCAGACGGCCGCGGCCTCCTTCACTCCGGGCGTAGCTGGATCCGGCGCGGTCTCGACGTGGCGGGTGTCCTGACGGCGGGGCAGTTTCCACGACTGGCTGCATTCGAAGACCGAGCCGGTCCAGGCGATGGCGTTGATCGTGATCTGGTGTTTGTCCCAGACGATCTCGTTGAAGCTGGGCGGCGTGCCCCGCTCCCGGTGCGACAGGGTCCCGCAGCCGACCGCATAGGAACAGCGATCCGACAGGTCGATCGGCAGGGCGAAGGGCACATGGACATGGCCCGTGGTGATCAGGTCGACCCCGGCCTCGGCGAAGATTTCGGCCGCCGCGTCGCCCCGCTTCACATCCCCGGTCATCGGCGTGCCGATCATCTCGATCAACGGATGGTGACAGGCGAGGATGCGCAACGCCCCCACCGGCGCCTGACGCAGGGCCTCTGCAGCGCGGCGTGTCTGGTCCAGATCGATGACGCCCTTCGACCAGTTGGGCCGCGCCTGCCAGCCGCGCGCCGTGACCACGCCCCGCACCATCACCGTGTCGGAGATGAACTCGCCGTCGTGGGCCGGATGGCCCGTCGCTGCTTCGAAGGCCCGCCACGGATAGAAAAGCCGCGCCGCCACGTCCCAGTAGGGCACGTCGTGATTGCCGACGATGACGAAGCGCGGCGTCGGCATGGCCTTGATCCAGTCGCCGGCCAGGTTGTCGGTCACGCGGAAGTTCCCGAACC
The DNA here is from genome assembly GCA_946481405.1 of uncultured Brevundimonas sp. The sequence goes on from CAMLNY010000339.1 coordinate 3,068, forward strand.
AGCGGCGGAAGGAGCCGACGTCGAG
>CAMLNY010000340.1 GCA_946481405.1 uncultured Brevundimonas sp.
TTCAGCGGACGCGCGCCATAGACAGGATCGTAGCCCTTGTCGGCGAGCCAGGCGGCGGCGCTGTCGTCGAGGGCGAGCGTCAAACGACGGTCGGCCATCAGCTTTTCGAGGCGCTGAAGCTGGATGCGGACGATGCCGGCCATCTGGTCGCGGCCGAGGCGGCGGAACAGGATGATCTCGTCGATGCGGTTCAGGAACTCCGGGCGGAAGTGGGCGCGGACGGCCTCCATGACGAAGGGACGGACGGCCTCGACATCTTCGCCCTCGTTCTGGTTGGCCAAGGCCTCGGAGCCCAGGTTGGAGGTCATGATGATCAGGGTGTTCTTGAAGTCCACCACCCGGCCTTGACCGTCCGTCAGGCGGCCGTCGTCCAGCACCTGGAGCAGGACGTTGAAGACGTCGGGGTGGGCCTTTTCGACCTCGTCGAACAGGATGACCTGATAGGGGCGGCGACGCACCGCCTCGGTCAGGGCGCCGCCCTCGTCATAGCCGACATAGCCCGGAGGGGCGCCGATGAGACGGGAGACGCTGTGCTTCTCCATGTACTCCGACATGTCGATGCGGGTGATGGCGCTGTCGTCGTCGAACAGGAAGGCGGCCAGCGCCTTGGTCAGCTCGGTCTTGCCGACGCCGGTGGGGCCGAGGAAGAGGAAGCTGCCCAGCGGGCGGTTGGGGTCGTTCAGGCCCGCGCGCGCCCGGCGGACGGCGTCGGCGACGGCTTCCAGCGCCGCGTCCTGACCGACGACGCGAGAGCGAAGGGCGTCCTCCATCGACAGCAGTTTCTCGCGCTCCCCCTCCAGCATCTTGTCGACGGGGACCCCGGTCCAGCGGGAGACGACGGCGGCGATCTGCTGGGCGTCGACCACTTCAGGGGTCAGCGCGGAGGCCTGGCCCTCAGCGGCCTCGGCCTCGGACAGCTGTTTCTCGATCTGGGGGATCTGGCCGTAGGCGATCTCGGACGCGCGACCGAGGTCGCCGTTGCGCTGGGCCAGCGCCAGGTCGGCGCGCAGGCGGTCGAGCGTCTCGCGCAGCTGGGCCGAGGCGCCGACCTTGTCCTTCTCGGCCTTCCAGCGGGCGGTCAGGTCGGCGGACTCGATTTCGAGGTCGGAGATTTCGTCTTCCAGCTTTTCCAGACGCTGGATGGAGGCGCTGTCGGTCTCCTTCTTCAGGGCCTCGCGCTCGATCTTCAGCTGGACCAGACGGCGGTCGATCTCGTCGAGCGCTTCCGGCTTGGAATCGACGGCCATGCGGACGCGCGACCCGGCCTCGTCGACCAGGTCGATCGCCTTGTCGGGCAGGAAGCGGTCGGTGATGTAGCGGTTCGACAGGGTGGCGGCGGCGACGATGGCGCTGTCGGAGATGCGGACCCCGTGGTGAACCTCGTACTTCTCCTTCAGCCCGCGCAGGATGGAGACCGTGTCCTCCACCGTCGGCTCCTCGACAAAGACCGGCTGGAAGCGCCGGGCGAGGGCCGGGTCCTTCTCGACGTGCTTCCGGTACTCATCCAGCGTGGTGGCGCCGACGCAGTGCAGCTCGCCGCGCGCGAGGGCCGGCTTCAGCAGGTTGGACGCGTCCATGGCGCCGTCGCCCTTTCCGGCGCCGACCAGGGTGTGCATCTCGTCGATGAAGAGGATGATCTGGCCCTCGGCGGCCGTGACCTCGCCGAGCACGGCCTTCAGCCGTTCCTCGAACTCGCCGCGGTATTTCGCGCCGGCGATCAGGGAGCCCATGTCGAGGGCCATCACCGTCTTGTCCTTCAGGCTCTCGGGTACGTCGCCGTTGACGATGCGGAGCGCCAGACCCTCGACAATGGCGGTCTTGCCGACGCCGGGCTCGCCGATCAGGACGGGGTTGTTCTTGGTGCGGCGCGACAGCACCTGGATTGTGCGGCGGATCTCTTCGTCGCGGCCGATGACGGGGTCGATCTTCTGGTCGCGCGCGGCCTGGGTCATGTCGCGGGCGTAGCGTTTCAGGGCGTCGTAGCCGTCCTCGGCGGCGGCCGAGTCAGCGGTCTTGCCCTTGCGAATGTCCGAGACGGCGGCGTCCAGCTTGTCGGCGGTGACCCCGGCCGACTTCAAGGCGTCGCCGGCCGGGCCGCCTTCGCGGGCGATGGCGGCGAGAATACGCTCTGTGGTGACGAAGGCGTCGCCGGCGGACTTCGCGGCTGCTTCCGCCCCTGCAAAGACGCGGGCCGTGGCGCCGTCGAGGTAGAGCTGGCTGTTGGCGCTCTCGACCTGGGGCCGCTTCTTCAGCAGGGCCTCTGCGGCGTCGGCGGCCCTGGCGGCGTCACCCCCGGCGGCGGTGATCAGGTTGCGGGCCAGACCGTCGCGCTCCTCCAGCAGCACCTTCAGCAGGTGCTCGGGGGCGAACTGCTGGTGCTTGCGGGCGAGGGCCAGCGACTGGGCGGACTGGACCGCCTGTTTGGCGCGGTCGGAATAGAGGTCGAGGTTCAAGGCGTATCCCTTTGGAAGCGGATGCAGCGTGTTGGCCTGTCGCGCCTTGCGCTACTTGAGGCCGACCGACACGCCCTCTGTAGCAAGCGACGCGCCGTCCGGTTGCGCTTGATCTGGGTGTGGCGAGGGGGCCACACAAGGGGCGCGACTCAGCGGACGAGCGCCTCGAGCAGGGAGATGCCCGCGTCGATCGAAGCGAGTCGCACGCTGCCGCGCCCGATCGCGCCGAAATGGTGCTCCGACGCCAGCAGACGGCCGTCCCGGGCGGCAGCGGCGAGGTGAACCAGCCCCTCCTCATCGTCGTCCCCGGCCGGTCCGGCGAAGCCCGTGACCGAAAGGGCGATGTCGGCGCCCGACCGTCCCAGGGCGCCGCGGGCCATGGCCGCCGCGACCTCGGCCGAGACCACGCCATGGGCGGTGATGAGCGCGGCGGGGACGTCGAGGTCCTCGGTCTTGGCTTCATCCGTATAGGTGACGAAGCCGCGCTCGAAGGCGTGGCCCAGACCCTCTACATCGGTCAGGACGGAGGCGAACAGGCCGCCGGTGCAGCTCTCGGCCGTGGTCACGGTCAGGCCGCGATCACAGAGGCTTCGAAGGACGGCCGTGATGCGCCGCTCCAGCGGCGTCT
>CAMLNY010000341.1 GCA_946481405.1 uncultured Brevundimonas sp.
GGTGTCCGCGCCGGCGAGCAGGTACTCGGGCGCCTGGCCCGCCTGCGACTCCGGGCCACGGCTGGACGCGAGCGCGACGACCACGTTGGCCGCCAGGCAGCCCAACCACCTGGGTCGGTTCGCCCGCCACCGACACCCTGATCGAGGTCACAGCGTCGGCGCCGTCGTTCAGCGCCCCGGTCCAGGCCCGCGCGATATTGGCCTGGAACAGCTCCCCCGCCGCGATCCGCCCGACCACATCGGCGACCGCCTCCGTATAGGCCTCGTCCGGCCGCTCGGCTTTGAACCTCGCCCCCGGCGCCGCGAACGCCGGAACCGCCTTCGCTCCCTCGATCCACGCCAGCGCCCGATCCGCCGCCGCGCCCGCCGCGTCCTCGTCCGCGCCCAGTCCGATCGCCTCGACCGTCCGCCCCTCGTGATCGAAGGCCAGCATCGCCGCATACCGGCCCACGGTCAGGTCGGGCCAGTCTCCCGCCGATGGCCCCCGGTCCCCCGTCGCCGGCCGCGCCCCAGCGTCATAGGAGGCCAGCCCGACCGTGAACCGGTCCGCCCGATCCGCCAGCGCCGCGAACGGGCGCTTCTCTTCCATGCGCAGGACTTCGATCGCATCCGGCTCGCAGGCGACCCAGGACCGTCGCCCGTTTGGCCCGCCGTCGGACAGCAGGCACAGCGCCCCCTCGCGATCCGCCAGACCGGCCGCGACCGCCAGCGGCTCGACCCAACCCCGGGTCCGGACGACGCGCGCGCTCACGCCGCCAGCCGCTCCACGATCCGCTCGCGCAGGGCCGGATCGACCCCCAGCGCCTGCTCCAGATAGCCGTCCACCGACCCGTGCCGCGCCTCGATCTCCGCGATAGCCGCGTCCAGATAGGCGGCCTCCACCCCCATGAAGGCGACCACGGCGTCGTGCGACGCCTCCCGCCCGGTGAAGCCCTTCAACTGCTCCGCGATCGCCGGCGCCCTGCCGACCAGATCCACCGCCGTATTGGTCAGCAGGTAGTCCTCCATCAGGTCGTCATGATGGACGCCCAGCAGGTGGTGGGTCAGGGCCGCCAGCATCCCGGTCCGGTCCTTGCCCGCCGCGCAGTGGATCAGCACCGGCCGATCCGTCTCGCCCAGCGCCCGGAAATAGCGGCCGAACAGATCCAGATGCGCCGGCGCGAAGGGCAGTTCGCGATAGGTCGCGGTCATGAACCGCCGGCCCGAATCCGGCGTCAGGTCCGCGCTCTTGAGAAAGGTGATGTGCGGCGCCTCGCCCGCCTCGTCGAGGTCGCTCTCGAACACCTGTCCGGTGAAGTTGGCCGCCCGTTTCGACGGCTGTCTGCGCCGCTCCACCGGCCGCCTGAGGTCAACGATCACGCCCAGATCCAGCGCCGCCAGCCGCTCCAGATCGGCCTCCGACACCGAGGCCTGATGCGCCGACCGGAACAGCCGTCCGGTCCTCAGCGCCTGCCCGGCCGCCGTATCATAGCCGCCGTAGTCGCGGAAATTGTCGAGCGCGTCGAAGGCGTGGATACGGGAGGTCATGGCCTCCCTATAGGGCGCCTCAGCGCGGCCCGACCAGCCCGGCCATGGCGTCCAGATAGGCGACGAAGGCCTTTCGCCCCGCCTCGGTCATCGACGCCTCGGTCAGGGGCTTTCGCCCCACGAAGCGTTTGCTGACGGCGACGAACCCGGCCTCCTCCAGCTTTCTCAGATGCACCGACAGATTGCCGTCCGTGGTCTGCAGCCGCGCCTTCAACGTGCCGAAGTCGGCGCTCTCCACCCCCGACAGGGCGGCCATGATGCCCAGACGGACCCGTCCGTGGATGACGTCGTCGATCCGGCCGATGTCGAAGTCGTCGGCCATCTCAGCCCCGGTTCGCGGCGCGCATCAGGAGATAGCCCGGGAGGGCCATCAGCAGGAACAGGGCGGCGGCATAGGCCAGATACAGCGCCGGCTGGTCGGTCAGCAGGGCCAGCAGCGGCGCGGCCACGAAGGAGGCGGCGGCCAGGCCGCCCAGCGGCTTCGATCGCGTCATCGCCGCGCTGACCGCCCAGCCCAGACCGTAGAAGACCATGATGATCGAGGGCGCCAGTGACAGCAGGATCAGGCTTTCGATACCGATCCGCGCTGCGACCACGCCGATGGAGGCGAACAGGGCGAAGATGCCCCACCCGACCGCGGCCCAGGCCGCCCGGCTCGCCCGGTCGGCGGCCGTGGTCACCCCACCCGCCCGGCCGTTGCGATAGATCAGGTAGGCCAGGGTCGACAGAAAGACGACGACGGCCCCGAGCCAGAGGATGCTGTAGGCCTGTGGCGCCATGTCGACGAAGCCGGCGGCCACGCTCCAGTGAATGAGGCTGGCGGCCCCGAAGATCAGGCCGGCCGCCATCAGGATCGAGCCCCCGCCCATGGGGGTGGCGGCACCTTCCGCCGCGAGATTGCGCAGCCAGGCGATGTCGGCGGTGTCGTCGCGAGAATCGGTCATGTCAGGCCCTTCCGGAGACTGTTCTTTGATCAGCGCGCGCGGCCGAAAGCCAGCGCGAGACCGGGAATGAAGGCGAAGGCGATCAGGCCGCATGCATAGGCCAGATATTGCGAGGGCGAGCCGATCAGCTGCGCCACTCCGGCGGCGGCGATGAAGGCGCCCAGCGACGCGCCCGCCAGCCACTTCGGCCCGTCGCGCATGACGGCGACCGCGAAGGCCAGGCCGTAGAAGCCCAGACCGATCGGCGACATCCACCGCATCAGCTCCCAGTTCGACGTCAGGGCCGAGGCGATCGCCAGCGAAACGGCCGCCCCGATCTGGGCCAGGATCGCCCAGCGCGACCAGCCGGCGGCGCGGACCGCGGCCTCCCCGCCCATGGCGCGCAGACGCCGCAGGACGATCAGAAAGACGGTGACCGCGACGGGCCAGCTCAGCCCCAGCAGGGCCGGATGCAGATGCAGCGCCCCGCTCATCACGCCCCACTGGAAGAGGTTGGCGGCGGCGAAGATCGACCCGGCGGCGATCAGGTTGCGGCCCGCCGCGACGGCGAGCGTCGGCTGTCCGGAGAGGGGGGCGGCGGG
>CAMLNY010000342.1 GCA_946481405.1 uncultured Brevundimonas sp.
GCAGGAACGCGAGCAGCGGGAACCACGCAGGCCACGCGCCGCCGAGCGTGCCGGCGATGCCGGTCGATGCGGCAGCGAAGCCGAGCGGGACGGCGACATCGAGCGCCCCGGTGATCATGAACTGGCCGAAGACGGGGTGGTCGGTGCGCAGCGCCACCGACTGATGGTCCGCCGAGGCTTCGCTCTCGCCGGTCGCCGAGGCCGAGCCCGAGGCGATGGTGGCGATCCCGGGGGCGGCGGGGCCGTATATGTCCAGACGCGCCACGCCCGACCCCGGCTGGCATTCCAGCACGGCCTTCAGCTGCGGCGTGTCGGGAATCTCGTTGGCCAGAACCAGCGGACTGTCTTCATAAAGGGTCCAGGTCCAGCCGCCTTGCAGCACGGCGATGGCCGCGATCGACGCCAGAAGTGTCATGGTTGAAGGCCCCCCGACCGGATGTGGCTACGCTCGATCCGGCGAGCAATAGGCCAGAAAATCGCGCACCAGGCGACGTTCTTCCGACGTCGCGGCAAGCTGGAACCGGCCGGCGTCGCCGATGACGGTCATCCGACCCCGCTCGGCCAGACCCGACAGGGCCGGATCGTTGACCGGAATCAGGGTTTCTTCCGCGTCGCCGCCCGACAGGGGATCGATGGCGAAGCTGGCGTGGGTCAGGCGCGCGCCCTCCAACTGTACGTCGCCATAGACGGCGGCGGTGCGGTCGCCCGGCATGCAGGTGACCATCAGGGCCAGTTGGTCGGAGTTGGCGACGCCGTAGGCCAGCTTGGCCAGCGCGCCCTCGTGATGGACGCTCCAGCCCATGACCGGCGCAGCCATGACGCCCTCGGCCTCGATTTCGGGCGCGACGTCGCGGGACTGGGCGGCGAAAGCGACCAGACCGAGGGCGGCGACAGCGGGGATCAGAACCTTGAACATCGGGAAGCCTTGCGTCTGACAGGGCAAACGCGGGCGCCCGTTAACGGTTCACGGTCGAGCTTTCACTCTGACGGACCCGTGATGTTCAGGACACGGTGTTAACCGCGCAGCTCGTCAGAACGGGCTAAATCTTTCCACCAGGCTCTGCGCGGCCGGGGTGGCCTGCATCCGGCTGATGTCGCCGCGACCGCCGTAGCTGATGCGGGCCTCGGCGATCTGGGTATGGCGGATGGTGTTGGCCGAGGAGATGTCCTCCGGCCGCACGATGCCGGCGACGGTCAGTTCGCGCACCTCGCGGTTGGTGCGCACTTCTTGCCGACCCTGGATGACGAGGTTGCCGTTTGACAGGATGTCGGTGACCACGGCGGCGACGGTCAGGTTGACCCGCTCCGACCGGCTGACCGAGCCCGTGCCGTTGGCGTTGGACGATCCCTCGACGCCGACCAGGTTCTGGGGATCGAAGCCGCCGGGGAAGGCGCGACCAAGGCTGTTCTCGAGACCGAAGAAGTTGGTCACCCCGCCGGTGATGTCGTTGGTCCGGCTCCGGCTGGTGGTGTTGGACGTCTGGGCCTGATCGTCGATGTCGATGTTGACGGTCAGGATGTCGCCGATGTTGCGCGCCCGCTGGTCGCCGAAGAAGGCGCGCGCGCCCGTCCGCCACAGGGAGTTGGCGCTTGCCGAGCGCGGCGCAGGCGGGGCCTGATAGGTCTGGCTGATCGGAACCAGCTGCGCCGGATAGCCGACGGGGGCCAACTCGGGTCCCCGCACCGCCTCGACGGCGGTGGAGCAGGCGCCGAGCGAGACGGCGGCGAGAGCGAGGGTGAAAACGGACTTACGCATGACTGGGATTCCCTAGCGGGCGGCGAACTGTTGGGGAGCGGAGGCCCGGGCGGCGGCGCCGGCCATGGCCTGACCGGGACCGGAGGCGACGGCGTCGATGGTGCGGCCGGAGATCAGGTTCAGCACGGGCACGGGCTCGCCGACGGCGGCGTCGCGCGTGGCCCGGCCCGTGACGGTCAGGGTCACGCCCCCCGCCACATAGGCCACCTCGACCATGTCGTTGCGGGCGATGACGCGGGGCGAGACCAGATCGCGTTGGCCGACCACGGCCCCGGCGCGCAGGGCCCGGCGGGCGCTGAGGCCCACGACCCTGTCCGGATCCGACGGCGAGCCGCCCTGCGCCAGATGGGCCTGAACCGTCGACCAGATGACGTCTTCGGGCTGGATCACGTCCCCGGCGGCGAGATTGCGCGCATACGTCAGGACCTCGACCGTCGCGCCCTGCCGGGCCACGGCGGGGGTGGCGGCTCCTGCGACCGGCGCGGCGCCCGGCGCCATGGCGGCGTTGCGCACCACCACGCGGCGCAGACCCTGAGGATTGGCCCATTGCAGGCCGGAGCGTGAGGCGATGGCCTGCAACTGTCCGGCTTCGAACACCACTGACGGTCCCGCGCGGCTGGCGACCACGACGTTCGCGGCCGCGCCGGCCCCGTCGAAGATGTCGCCCAGCGTCACCCGTCCGTCGTCGTCGACCGGATTGGCCTTCAGCGTCACCGGCCCGGCGAGGGCGGGCGAGGCGATCAGCGCCAGAACCGCCGCGAGGGTCAGCAGCCGGGTCATCAGCCCTTCACCTGCGCCGAGACGCTCATCATCTCGTCGGCCGTGGTGATGACCTTGGAATTCATCTCATAGGCCCGTTGGGCGATGATCAGGGCGCTGATCTCGGTCACGGCGTCCACGTTCGAAGCTTCCGTATAGCCCTGCAGCAGCTGGCCGAACCCGGTCTCGCCCGGCGTGCCGGTGGTCGCGGGGCCCGAAGCCGCCGTCTCCAGCAGCAGGTTGTCGCCGATGGCTTCCAGACCCGCCTCGTTGAAGAAGGTCGCGATCTCCAGCTGACCCACGGTCGCGGCCTCCGGCGAGCCCGCCGAGATCACCTGCACCTGGCCGGTCTTGGAGATGATGACGTCGACCGCGTCCTGCGGGATGGAGATCGAGGGCTCGACCGCATAGCCGTCCTCGGTCACCAGCTGGCCCTCGCCCGACAGGGAGAAGTTGCCGGCCCGGGTGTAGCCGATCTCGCCCGAGGGCAGGGTGATCTGGAAATAGCCCTGACCGTCGATGGCGACGTCATAATC
>CAMLNY010000343.1 GCA_946481405.1 uncultured Brevundimonas sp.
CAACCTGATCCTGCTCGACGAGCCGACCAACGACCTGGACATCGAAACCCTGCAGAACCTCGAGGAGGCCCTGGAGGAATTCGCCGGCTGCGCCGTGGTGATCAGCCACGACCGCTTCTTCCTCGATCGTCTTGCCACGCATATCCTCGCGTTCGAGGGCAATTCGCACGTGGAATGGTTCGAGGGTAACTTCGAGGCCTATGAGGAAGACAAGAAGCGCCGCCTGGGCGCCGACAGCCTGATCCCGCACCGGATCAAGTTCCAGAAGTTCGGGCGCTAGCCGCCCGACCACTTCGGGGTCGCAACAAAAAGGGACCGAGCCTGCGGCTCGGTCCCTTTTCTATTGTCTGCGTATCACGCGGGTTGCTCAGGCCGACTGCATCAGGCGGCGCGCCCAGACCGGGCCGCCGACGTCCGAAACCGCTCGACCGGCCGGGTAAAGGACCGCGGGCGAGGCCGAGACGCCGTCCTCGTCCGGGGTGACCAGCCAGCCCTTCTTCGCAAAGGCCTCGCCGGTGCGGACGCGCGAGGTGAAGACGGCGATCGGCGCGGCGAACAGCAGCGGCAGAACGATCGGGGCGAACCAGGTCGCCAGATCGGGGCGGATGAACAGGCCGAGGGCGAACAGGACGCCCGTGGCCATCTGCCAGCGCATGGCGCGGAAAGCGTCGGACCAGGCCAGGCCGTCGACGTCGCGCTGTTGCGTCGCCCAGCCGGCGTCGTGGCCGCTGACGATCTTGAGGACGGCCTTGGTGTTGGCGACCATCAGGATGGGGGCCAGGGCTGCGGACAGGGCGATCTCCAGCGCCATCCCCTTCAGGATGCGGCGCGTTCCGCCGAAGGCCCGGCGCTCGCCCGGACGGCTCAGCACCAGCACGCAACCCATCACCTTGGGACCCATCAGCATGACGGCGCCCAGCAGGGAGGCCAGCATGAAGGGCGAGAGCTCCGGGTTCAGGATGTACCAGAAGGAGGCCCAGTCGACCGGGTTCTGCAGCTGCATGGCCATGCCGACGACCAGCGAGGCGAACCACAGCGGCGAGGACAGATAGGCCATGCAGCCCATCGCCAGTTGCAGGCGGCTGATGGGATTCAGACCCTTGGCGCCGATCAGGGCCAGGTGCTGGAGGTTGCCCTGGCACCAGCGGTGATCGCGGCGGATGAAGTCGGTCAGGGTCGGCGGGGTCTCCTCGCACGATCCGTCCAGGGCGGCCGTGACGTGGACGGCCCAGCCCGCGCGACGCAGCAGGGCGGCCTCGACCACGTCGTGGCTCATGATGTGGCCGCCGAAGGGCTTGCGGCCCTCCAGATGCGGCAGGCCGGCGCAGTCGGCGAAGGCGCGGGTGCGCAGGATGGCGTTGTGGCCCCAGTAGCTGGCTTCCGAACCGGCCCACCAGGCCAGACCGGCGGCGGCGACGCGGCCGTACAGGCGCACGCCGAACTGCGACAGGCGCGCGAACAGCGTCTGGGCCTTGATGATGGTCGGGGCGGTCTGGATCAGTCCGACGCCCGGGTTGCGCTCCATGGCGTCGACCAGACGCAGCACGGTCTCGCCGGCCATGGTCGAGTCGGCGTCCAGCACGATCATGTACTCGTAGGCGCCGCCGAAGGTGCGGGTCCAGTCGGCGATGTTGCCGGCCTTGCGCTCGATGTTCTCGGTGCGGCGGCGATAGAAGAGCTTGCTGCCGGCCTGCGAGCGCAGGGCCAGGCAGGCTGACAGTTCGGCGGCGGCGGCCTCGTCCTTCGTCGAATCGCTCAGCACGAACAGGTCGAAGGCGTCCGAGGCGCCCAGACGCGCCAGCGAGGCGTCAAGCCCGCCCAGACGGGCCAGGGCGGCGCGGGCGTCCTCGTTGTACAGCGGCATCAGCAGCGCCGTGCGACGCGCGGGCAGCGGCGGCCAGGGCGCGAAGTCCATGTCGTCCTGCTCGCGGCCCGTCATCATCACGACCAGACCGGCCAGGGTGCTGGAGAACCAGCAGGCGATCGCCAGGATCAGCGTGCCGAACAGAATCAGGGAGACGATCTCGAGCGGCTGGAAGCCTTCGCGCGCACACAGGATGACCGGCGCGATCATGGCCAGCAGGGCGACGACGATCGTCGAGCCGAACACGATGAAGCGGCGCATCAGCAGGTTGGCGGGACGGGTGTCCGGACGCGCCGGAGCCTGCTTCGAGGCGTCGTCGAAGGTCTGGCGGGGCATGGCCAGAGGGGCCTCTTCAGGCAGCCATGCGCTGCCGCCGGTGAAGGCGGGGAAGCGGTCATGCGCGTGGTCTGCGTCGAAGACGCGTGCGGTCGATTGGCCGCTCATCGGTATCCCCTAACGGTGCGGCGCGGCCGGACTTCCGGCCAGAATGCTGCGATGCACCATCCGCGCACTCTCTATCACTCTTCCGCGATTTTCAATCACGGAATGGTGATGACGGTGTTTTTTGTGCAAATCGTGGCGGACCGCCGCGCAGCTTTTAAGGCCTCAGGGCGCGCCTCAGCAGATGGGCCGCCACCCCGACCCAGCCGACCAGAACGATGGCGAAGGCCCGTTCCCAGTATCCGACGTTGAAATCATTGACGGTTCCGGGAAACACGAGGTGCTTGGTCAGCACCGTCAACACGGCCATCAACACAAACACGCCCAGCAGAAACCGCTTGAGCCGGGTCAGCTCAAGGCTCTGTCGCAGCGCGATCAGCAGGAACACCGGCGCGAGCTGGATGCCGAGCCCCAGATTGATCGCCATGTGCCGGGGATCCGGCCAGGGATAGAGACTCGACAGCACCAGCCCGACCCCTGCGGCCGCGAACAGCAGCCCGACCAGAACCGCTGAGGCCGGCGCCCGCGCGATCAGGAACACCGCCAGCCCAAAGCCGATACCCGCCACCCCGGTCATCGCGCCCGCGACCAGTACGCCGACGTTGAAGATCCACGGATAAGCCGCCTTCGCCCCGCCCAGCTCGCTCAGATACTGGCGCGCGTGATCGAACCCGGCGTAGCAGACGACGGCGATCAGCACCGAAATCAGGGCCAGGATCGGCGCCG
>CAMLNY010000344.1 GCA_946481405.1 uncultured Brevundimonas sp.
CGGACGCCGTGGTCCAGATCACGAGCCACATCCCGGACGTGGAGGCCTTCACCGTCGCCGACATCCAGGCGGCGGCCCAGCGCTGGCTGGTTCCGTCGAAGGCCTGGCGAGCCACTGTGCTGTCGTCGAACGCGCCGGCCGCCCGGTAGGACGAAAAAGGCCCCGGAGCTTACGCTCCGGGGCCAAGTCTTCACTCAGGATCGTCGGCGATGACCGACGATCGAACCTTACGCTTCAGCGGATGCGCCGGGCCTGAACGGTCCGTTGTGAGCCGTTCAGGATCTGGCGTGCCGGTCAGAACACCCGACCCCCGACCCCGCCGTCCAGCATCATGGTCGCGCCGACGATCGAGGCGCCGGCCTGCTGGACCACTTCCTCGCGATACTCGGTGTAGATCTCCTCGCGGATCCAGGTGAGAATCTTCACGCCCGCGCCGTAGCGGCGCAGCAGCGAACGCTCGTTGCAATCGCGTTCCGGACGCTGGATGCGGCAGGTGATGCCGCCCGACCGATCGCGCCACAGGGCGTTGCCCTTTTCGCAGGCGAAAGTCTCTCCGCCGCCGCCCGGACCGCCCGGACCGCCGTAGCTCACCTGACCCGACCACTCGTACCAGGTCACCTGCAGGTGGGTGCCGGCGATGCAGCGATAAAGCTCGCCCTCATAGCTGTCGGCGATGTCGCGGTCGGGAATGACCTGCGACGCCGGATGCGGGATGTCGCGGTCGTCGATGCAGAAGGCCTGGATGACCACGCGCTTTTCCCAGCGGCGTCGCGCCTCATAAGGCACGCGCACGACCGTGGCGACCGCGCCGGCCTCGACGTTCAGGTTCTGGATGACCGTCGGATAGGGCTGTTCGACGCTGAAATAGGCCGAACCGCCGCCGCCCCGCAGATTGCCGTAGCCGCCGACGCGGGCGTTGATCCCGGCGCGCGCGGCCGCCGACGCGTTCGAGGTGGCGTTCGCATTGACGTTGACGTTGATGTTGATGTCACCCGGCGGCGGATAGTCCGGCGGCCCCGGATGGGTGCAGCAATCCGGCGGCGGAGGCGGCGGCGGGGGCGGAGGCGGCGGCTGGCAGCCCGTGTTGCACGGCGGCGGCGGGGGCGGCTGGCAGCCCGAGGTGCACTGGGCCGAGCCGGCGGCGCTGGCCAGGCCCCACAGGCCGACGCCGGCGGCGGCCGCCGCAAGCCAGGTCTTGATCCGCACCCGCATGAGCAGGCCTCCTGCAAACAATCGGCGGCATCACGCGGAGCGCGGGCCGGTTCAGCCTGACATCTGGCGGCAAAGGTCTTTCGTTTCCGTTAGGGACATTCCTTGTCGCCCTGACGCTCGCGGCGCGGCCGCTCGCTGCTTGAGCGCGGCTGGCCCGGTGCTTGCGCCACGCCGGTCGAAGGCGAGAGCGATGTTCCATACCGGCACGCAAGCACTGATCGACCATTGGGCGGCCCTGCCGGACGCCGGCCGCATCCCCGCGCGTGCCGACTTCGAGCCGATGCGGATGGGCCGGCTGGTCCCGCAACTGTTCAGCGGGGACCGGATGGCCGAGGGCGCGAGCTTCCGGCTGGCCGGCGCCTGGATCGAGACCCTGCATGGCCGCCCCTTGCGCGGCGTCTCCTGGCTGGACCTGTGGGCGCCGGAGAGCCGGCCGCTGGTCGCCTCGGCCGTGGTCCAGACCGTACGCGAGGCCCGGCCCGTGGTCATGGTGGCCGAGGCGGCGCGCCTGAGAGGCGTGCTGGAGATCGTCATCGCGCCCCTGCGCACCGGGGATGGCGCGACGGACCGTTTGATCGGCGTTTATCAGCCCGGCGTGGAGCAGGAACGGCGGACCGAGGCGGTCGGCCCGCTGACGGCGCGTCTGTCGATCGGGGTGGGCGTTCCGAACCGGGCGCCGCTGACGCTGGCGGCGCTGGACGGACGACGGATCGCCTAGAGCGGTTTCAGCCCCGCCGCATACCGCTTCCAGTTCTGGACGTAGTGCTCTGCGGAATACCGCAGCCCATGAATCTGGCCCTCGTCGAGCTCACGAACCACCTTGCCCGGCTGGCCCATCACCAGAGACCCGTCCGGGATGACCTTGCCCTCGGGGATCAGGGCGTTGGCGCCGATCAGGCAGTTCTTGCCGATCACGGCGCGATTCAGGATCACCGCCCCGATGCCGATCAAGGAGTTGTCGCCGATGGTGCAGCCGTGGAGCATGACCTTGTGCCCCACCGTCACCCCCGCGCCGATGGTCAGGGGCGAGCCCGGGTCGGAGTGAAGAACGCTGAGGTCCTGAATGTTGGTTTTCTCGCCGATGGTCATGGTCTCGTTGTCGGCGCGGACGACGGCGCCGAACCAGACGCTGGCGCCCGGCTTCAGAATCACGTCTCCTACCATCACAGCACTTTCCGCGATCCAGTATTCGCCCTCTGGCGGTAGCTGCGGTTTCTTGTCCGCCAGCGAATAGATCGTCATCGAAACATCACCTTAGACTTTAACAAATGTGGTCTTTAACCGATCGCTAACCACGATAGCATCATTCTGTTGATGCGATTCGAGGTCGCCCTTTCGGCCCTGAATCCGAAGCCGGATCAATCCCGGTCCGGTCAGATGTCGGGGGGACGTCGAGTGGCGCGTTCGGTTCGGCGGCGGGCATGCCCGTCGGATGTGGGATACATCGCCGACCCGGGACGGCCTGTCGGCTTCTCTCCTTCCCTCCCCACCCTCGTTCGAGGCGATGCTTTCGCAGCATCGCCTTTTTTCATGCCCTGGAGGCAACCATGACGAAGCGTGCAGCCCTGAAGCGTCAAGCTCGCGAAGGCGGAGCATTCGACGGCCCCGACTATGGCCAGGATTCGAAAGTTCGCCGTTTGCCGACAAGTCAGGGACGCGGCTGGTCGCCCCATCCGTCAAACGACGACCGGGAGCAGGGCTATCTGAAGACGCTGAAGCCCAAGTCCGAGGGCCAGGCCGAACTGCTGAACGCCATCGACGCCCACAACCTGACCCTGGCGTTGGGCCCGGCCGGCACGGGCAAGACCTATCT
>CAMLNY010000345.1 GCA_946481405.1 uncultured Brevundimonas sp.
TACCTGCCGGCCTTGCCGATCGTGATGGTGGCGGCGCTTTTGGCCGGACCGCGCGCTGTGATCGAGGCGCCTGCGGCGCTGGACGCCGTCGTGAGCGTCCAGACGGAAGCCGTCGTTTTCGCCCGGACCCCCGCCGTCGATCCGGAGCAGATCGCACGGCTTGTGCTCGGTCTCGCCTTGCTTCTGGGCTTTGCGCGAGGCGTCGGGCTGGCCCGCAGAACGATCCGGCTGCGCCGTCTGCTTCGTGCGGCCCGGTCGGCGGATCGCGCTGTGCTCGACATCGTCCGCACCACCGCGCGCCAGATCGAAGTCAACATGCCTGAGGTTCGCCTGAGCGAAGCCGGCCGGGAGGCGCTGGTGACGGGGTTCGGCAGACCGGTGCTGGTCGTGCCCGCGTCGCTGGCCGGCGCCGGTGCTCCCGAATTGCGGATCGTGTGCGCCCACGAGCTGGCCCACCTCAAGCGCGGCGATCACCGCGCGCTCTGGATCGACGAGTTCCTGCTGACGGTCCTCGCGATCAATCCGGTCCTGCGCGCGATCCGGGATCGCCGCGCGGCGGCCCGTGAGGAGGCCTGCGACTGTCTGGTTCTGGCCCACGCTGCGGACGACGAACGTCGTCTCTACGCCCGCGCCCTGCTGGACGCATTTCGCGCCCCGGCCGGAGGAAGCGTGCCTGCCCTGACTTTCACCAGCAACAGAAGGATCTTCGTCATGCATCGTCTGAAAGCCGTCCTCTCTCCCGCCCCGGTCGCGGGCCGCCGTTCGCGACTGGCGGTGCTGGGTCTGGGCGTCGCCCTGTCCGCCCTCGCCGGGGTCGGCTCGGTCGCCCTTGCGAACCAGCGCGAGCCCGAGGTCGCGCCCCGAACCATCGCTGTCGTGGCGACCATCCCCGAGCCGAAGGCCGAGACCCGTTCGATGCCCGCCGTGACCCCGCTCGTGACGGTCGCGCCCCTGCCGAAGGACGAGCCCGCCCCGCGACCCGCGCCGAACGCGGCGCCCGAGGTGATTACCAACCCGAGCTGGACGAGGATGCCGATGCCGCTGAGCTATCCGGCGGCCGCCATCGAACAGAACTCCTTCAGCGGCAGGGCCGATCTGTCGTGCACCGTTGAAGCCGACGGCCAGGTCTCCGACTGCGAGATCCTGGCGGAAGACCCGGTCGGCGCCGGCTACGGCCCTGCGGCCCTTGAAGCCGCCGCCGCCGCCCGCCTGTCGCCCCGCAGCGTCGATGGCGCCGCGGTCGGCGGCACGGTGCGGTTCACCATCCGCTTCACTCGCGAGGCGGAATAGAAGGTTCGGGCCTGACGGCGGTCGTCGTCAGGCCCTCGGCCAGTCGCGGCACTGGTTCCTGAACCAGGTCAGCTGGCGTTTGGCGTAGTTGCGCGTAGCCTGTTGCAGGGCCGCGACGGCGTCCGACCGGGTCGTTTCACCGGACAGCCAGCCGGCGATCTCGCGCACCCCCACCGCCTTCATCGCGGGCAGGTTGGGATCGAGCCCCCGGGCGATCAGGCCGCGCACCTCCTCCACGGCGCCCTCCTGCATCATGGCAAGCACCCGCGCGTCGCAGTTGGCGTAGAGGGTCTCGCGTTCCGGCTCTAGCACCAGACGATCATAGGTTCCGGTGCGGAGCAGAGGCTGGGTCCCCGCCTGCCAGTCCGATAGCGAGCGCCCCGTGGAACGCGCCACGGCGAAAGCCCGGGTCAGGCGCTGGCGGTCCCCGGCTTCGATGGCGGCTTCCGCGGGCGGGTCGAAGGTGGTCAGGCGCAGGCGGAAGGCGGCCTCGCCCTCGGTATCGTAGAGCGCCATGGCCTCGTCGCGCGCCTCGACCGGCACGGCAGGAATGTCGGCCAAGCCCTTGCTGAGGGCTGTGAAATACAGACCGGTACCCCCGACGATCAGGATGGGATGGCCCTGACTGGCCAGTTCGTCGATCAGGGGCAGTACGGTGCGGGTCCAGCGGCCCACAGACCAGGCCTCGGCCGCGTCGACGGTTCCGTATAGGTGATGAGGCGCCTGCCGTTCCTCCTCGCGGGAAGGGCGAGCTGTCAGGACGCAAAGGTCGGCGTAGAGCTGCTGGCTGTCGGCGTTGACGATGGATGCGCCGGTCGCGCGCGCCCGCTCCAGCGCCAGACGCGACTTTCCCGAGGCGGTCGGGCCGGCGATCAATGTGATGAGGGGACGGGACAACGGACGCTCGCGCGGGACAGGCGATGGCGATAGAACGCGCGTCCTCACCCCGCAACCGGGACCACAAGACCTTGATCGATCGCGCCTCCGTCGAAGCCGTGCTCAACGCCATTCCCGACCCCGAGACGGGCCGGGGGCTGATCGACGCCGGCGTGCCGAAAGGGCTGACGGTCGCCGAAGATCGGGCCGGCTTCGTCATCGAGGTTCCGGCCAGTCGCACGGCCGCTTACGCCCCCGTCCGCGACGCGGCCGAGGCGGCGCTCAAGGCCATGCCGGGCATGACGCGGGTGTCGGTCGTCCTGACCGCGGAGACCGCGCCCGTGGGCCGCAAGGCCTCCCTTTCGCCTGCCGCCGTCGATCAGGGCCGCCTCCTCGAGCTCGACCGGCACGCTCGCGAAGAAGTCGCGCAGGACCCACATCACGAAGGTCAGGGCCGTGCGAAGGCGCCCGTGCCGACCGACCGTCCGGCCCATGTGAAGCGCGTTCTCGCCGTGGCCAGCGGCAAGGGCGGCGTTGGCAAGTCGACCGTTGCGGTCAATCTGGCGGCGGCTCTGGCGCGGTCGGGCCTGTCGGTCGGGATTCTCGACGCCGACGTCTACGGCCCGTCCCTGCCGACCATGCTCGGCCTGTCCGGCCAGCCCGCCTATGAGGACGGCGCCATCGTTCCGCACACGGCGCACGGCCTGAAGGCCATGTCGGTCGGGCTGCTGACCAAGGCCGACGACGCCATGATCTGGCGCGGGCCCATGGCCTCGCAGGCCATCACCCAGATGCTGACCCAGACGCGTTGGGGGACCGAAGCCGCGCCGCTCCACGTGCTGGTCGTTGACCTGCCGC
>CAMLNY010000346.1 GCA_946481405.1 uncultured Brevundimonas sp.
AGCTGCTGCCGCTGTTGCCGGCCCACGAGCGCCGCGAAATCCTGCGGCTGCGCGAATATCCCGAAGACTCGGCCGGCGCGATGATGACCACGCAGTTCGCCCGCCTGCCGGAGAAACAGGCCGCCGATACCTCGAAGCTGATCCAGTCCCCCATGCCGGGGCTCGTCGTCTCCATCGCCGTCACACCCGGTCAGGAGGTCAAGGCCGGCGAGACCGTCGCCGTCATCGAGGCCATGAAGATGCAGAACATCCTCAAGGCCGAACGCGACGGCGTGGTGAAGTCGGTCGGCGCCGCCGCCGGCGATCCGGTCGCCGCCGACGACGTGCTGGTGGAGTTCGCCTGATGTCCGGGGCCTTCCCCATTCCGTCGCCCGCCGACTGGCGCGTCGAGGCGGAGAAGGCCCTGAAGGGCAAGCCGATCGAGGGGCTGGTCCATCTCGACGCCGACCACCTGACGACCCGCCCCGTCAACGTCGCCGTCCTCGCCGACCGTGAAGGCGGCGCCGCCTCGGTGATCCTGTCCGGCGCCGTGCTGGCCGATTCCGAACCGCTCGGCCGCGCGCTCGAAGGCGTGGCGCTGGAGCTGGCGCCGGTCGCTCTGGACGCCGGTCTCGGCGGCCCCGACGCCGCCAATGCGCTGGCGGTCGTCGCCAAGGGTTCGCCGCGCGCCAAACTGCGTTTCCACATGGATCCGCTGACGGCCTTCGCCGCCACGGGCGGCTCGCCCCGCACCATCGAGGAACATCTCAGCCTCGCCGCCAACACCGCCGCCCGTCACGCCGGCGCCTATCCCGAGGCCACGTTCTTCCTCGCCGCCGGCCGCGCCGCCCATGAGGCCGGAGCCTCCGCCGGTCAGGAACTCGGCTTCGCCGCCGCCTCGGCCGTCGCCGTGCTGAACGCCGCCGTCGAAGCCGGCCTGCCCATCGAGCGCGCCTTGGCGGGAACCGTTCTGGGCGTCAGCGTCGATGCCGAATATTTCGACAGCCTCGCCAAGGTCCGGGCGCTCCGCCTCATCTGGCGTTCGATCGCCTTGGCCTGGGGCCACGACACGCCCGCGATCATCGAAGCCCGCTCCTCCCGTGGTGCTGGACGGCTTCAGTCGCGCGGTTGGCCGCCCCGACGCCTTCGCCCGGCGTCAGGCCCGCAACACCCAATTGATCCTGATGGAGGAGGCCCAGCTCGGTCGCGTCGCCGACCCGGCCGCCGGCTCCTGGTTCCTCGATCACCGCACCCGCGATCTGGCCGAAGCCGGCTGGGCCGAGTTCCAGCGGATCGAACGCGAGGGCGGAATCGTCGCCTCGCTCCGTGGCGGCGCCCTGCAACAGCGCATCCTCGCCTCGCGCACCGCAGTCAGACAGAAGCTCGCCGATGGCGCCGCCCATCTGGTGGGGGTCACCAAGTTCGTCGATGCCGACGTGCGCCCGGTCTCGTTCGAGGTCGCGCCCGCCTCCGCCCCTGCCGCCGACGGCGACCGCTGCCCGCCCCTGAGTCCGCTGCGCTGGTCCGAGGCTTTCGAGGGAGACGCGGCATGAGCACCCCCGATTTCACCAAAGCCGCCCTCGACCTGTCGCCGCTCGACGGCGTCCTGGACCGCGCCCCCGTGCGCACCCCCGAAGGCATCGAGATCGCGTCGTCCTACGACGCCGCCTCCATCGCCGCGCTCGACTTCACCGACGGCCTGCCCGGTTTCGCGCCGTTCGTGCGCGGCCCCTATCCGACCATGTACGCGGGCAACCCCTGGACGGTGCGCCAGTACGCCGGCTTCTCCACCGCCGAAGCGTCCAACGCCTTCTATCGCCGTAACCTCGCGGCCGGTCAGAAGGGTCTGTCCATCGCCTTCGACCTCGCCACCCACCGGGGCTACGATTCCGACCACCCGCGCGTCGCCGGCGACGTCGGCATGGCGGGGGTCGCCATCGATTCCATCCTCGACATGCGGACCCTGTTCGACGGCATTCCGCTCGACCAGATGTCGGTGTCGATGACCATGAATGGCGCCGTGCTGCCGATCCTGGCCCTCTATGTCGTCGCGGCCGAGGAACAGGGCGTCGAACACAAGGCCCTGACCGGGACCATCCAGAACGACATCCTCAAGGAGTTCATGGTCCGGAACACCTACATCTATCCGCCGGGCCCCTCGATGCGGATCATCGCCGATATCTTCGCCTGGACGGCGCAGGAGACGCCGAAGTTCAACTCCATCTCCATCTCCGGCTACCACATGCAGGAGGCGGGGGCCTCGGCCGATCTGGAGCTGGCCTACACCCTGTCCGACGGCCTGGAGTACATCCGTGCAGGCGTCGCGGCGGGCATGGACGTCGACCGCTTCGCGCCGCGCCTGAGCTTCTTCTGGGCCATCGGCATGGACTATTTCATGGAGGTGGCGAAGCTTCGCGCCGGTCGCCTTCTGTGGGCCGAGGCGGTGCAGGAAGAGTTCGGGCCGAAGGATCCGCGGAGCCTGTCCTTGCGTGCCCACTGTCAGACGTCCGGCTGGTCGCTGGCGGCTCAGGACGTCTT
This sequence comes from uncultured Brevundimonas sp., assembly GCA_946481405.1. The sequence continues at coordinate 2,518 of CAMLNY010000346.1, forward strand.
CAACAACGTGCCCCGCACCATGGTCGAGGCCATGGCTGCGGCGGGCGGCCAGACCCAGTCCCTGCACACCAATTCGCTGGACGAGGCCCTGGCCCTGCCGACCGATTTCTCGGCCCGGATCGCGCGCAACACCCAGCTGCTTCTGCAGATGGAGACGGGCCTTACCAGGGTCATCGACCCCTGGGGCGGCAGCTTCTACGTCGAGCGCCTGACCCACGAACTGGCCGAACGCGCCCGCGCCCACATGGCCGAGGTCCGCGAACTGGGCGGCATGGCCAAGGCGATCGAGGCCGGCCTGCCCAAGCTCCGCATCGAGGAAGCCGCCGCCCGCACCCAGGCCCGGATCGACACCGGCCAGCAGACCGTCGTCGGCGTGAACCGGTACGTGACGGCCGAAGCGGCCAGCCGTTCGCCGCACGCCTCGAGCACGTGCGTGACCGGATCCTGAGCCAGCCAGTCGATCTCGAGATCCGGAACCAGGCGACGCAGCTCATTCGCGATCGCG
>CAMLNY010000347.1 GCA_946481405.1 uncultured Brevundimonas sp.
CACGCGGCGCTCGAGCACCGAAATCGACAGCACGATCAGACCGAAGACGACGATCGCGGCGGCCAGTGCCTCCGCCTGGTAGGCCCAGCCGACGCCCGGCTCGTACGGGCCGCGGTTGACGACGATCTCGTCGATCTCGCCGACGAGGTCGTCGAAGCCGACCGGAGGCAGCCACAAGAGGTCTGCGACGGTGTGGACGCCGTTCTCGCCGAGCGCGTCCAGGGTCGCTCGAACCCGCTGGTCACCCGCGCAGCACCGAATGCCGACGACATCGCCCTGTTCGCCGGCACCGGCATCACACCGGTCGGCGTGATCACCTCGATCTCGGACCGGTTCGTCAACCTGCTGCCGCAGGACGTCGAGGGGCTGGACATCGGCTTCAACTGGCGTTTGCGCAACACGCCGCTGGGCAGCTTCCGGGTCAACGTCGACGCGGCCAAGCTGATCAAGTTCAGCCGTGAGGCGGGGTCCCAGGTGGACGCTCTCTACGCCGCTCGCAGCGCCGGCATCATCAACGCCGCCACCCCGTTGCCCGACTCCAGCAATCTGCTGGCCCAGAACGGTCGTCCGGAATGGCGTCTGTCGGGTTCGGTGACCTGGAGCCAGGGCCCGTGGCAGGTCGGGGCCTTCACCCAGTACATCTCGGCCGTGGACGACACCAACCTGCTGGACGCCGCCGGCAACGCCTGGGAAGTCGAAAGCCAGGTCACCGGCAACCTCTATGGCCAGTACGAGTGGGAAGAGAACAACGGCTTCGTCTCCAACAGCCGTATCCGCTTCGGCGCCCGCAACATCACCAACGAGCGTCCGCCGCTCTCGTCGACGGGCTACCTCGGCTCGCTCTATCGCCCCTACGGCCGCTACTGGTACGTCTCGATGGCCAAGGAGTTCTGAGGCGTTTGTGACGGCCTGAAAGACGGAGTGAGACGATGCGTTCAGTTCTTTCGGCTCTTTTCGTCGCGGGCCTGACGTGGGCCGGAGCGGGTTTCCATAACCCCGTTTCGGCCCAGAGGCCGTCACTGACGATCTCCCCGGAATCCGCCGACTGTCCCGACAGTCTGCCCGAGGGCGCGCGCTGCACCTCGGGGCGGTCGGCGGACGGTGCCTGGTTCTGGACGGCGTATCCGCGCGACTGGAACGGGACCCTGATCGTCCATGCCCACGGCGGGCCGCGTACCGCCGAGCCGCAGCGCAACGATCCGGTCGAGGATCTCGAACGCTTCTCCGTCATGGTCCGCGAGGGCTACGCCTGGGCCGGTTCGACCTACCGCCGGGGCGGTTACGGCGTGCGCATGGCGGCGGCCGATACCGACGCCCTGCGCCAGATCGTCTGGGACGCCTTCGGCAAGCCGAAGCGCACGATTCTTCACGGCCAGAGCTGGGGCGGCAACGTCGCGGCCAAGGCAGCCGAGCTTTATGCCGTGTCGGCGAATGGAGAGCGCAACTACGACGGCGTCATCCTGACCAGCGGCCTCCTGGCCGGGGGCACGCGCGGCTACACCTTCCGGGCCGATCTGCGCGCCGTCTATCAATTCTACTGCCACAACCATCCGCGCCCGTCCGAGACCCGGTACCCGCTGTGGCAGGGCCTGCCCGAGGGCGCGTCCATGACCCGCGCCGAGCTGACCGCCCGGGTCGAGGAATGCACCGGTCTCAGCCTCGCGCCCGAAGCCCGCAGCCGGGCCCAGGCCGATGCGCTGCGGAACATCCTGTCGGTGGTCGGGGTGACCCAGGACAACCTCGTCGCCCACCTCGCCTGGGGCACCAACCTGTTCCAGGACATGGTCTGGAAGCGTCTGGACGGCCGCAATCCCTTCTCCAACGCCGGGACCACCTATCAGGGCTCGGACGACGACGTCGCCCTGAACCAGGGTGTCGAACGGTTCGAGGCCGACCCCGCTGCGGTCGCGGCTCTGGCCTATGACGCCGATCTGACGGGCAACATCGTCCTGCCGACCCTGACCATGCACGCCCGCTACGACCCGACGGTCTTCGTGGGGCATGAGGCCGTCTATGCCCGCACCGTAGCCGAGGCCGGTCGCTCCGACCTCCTCAGCCAGGTCTTCACCACCGAGGCCCTGCACAGCCAGCTCAGCCTCCCCCAGTATGCCGGCATGCTGATCGCCATGACCCACTGGCTGGATACGGGCGAGAAGCCCGCCGCCGGGGACGTGCTGGCGGCGTGCCGGTCGCGGGTGGAGGTCTATGGCCAGCCGTGCCTGATCGACCCGGACTTCGTGCCCCAATAACCCTCTCCATCTGGGAGAGGGGTCAAACGCATATGAATTTATTCTCCATCGTCCCTTGCGTCGTCCATTCTTCACCACCACGTCCCCGATCGGATCTTTGACATGGTAAGAAAGCTCGACACGCCCCGAACAGGTTGAACAGGTTGAACGGGTTGAACGGGTCGGACGGTGTTTTTCGAGTCCGGCTCAGCCGCCCCGGTTCTTCACCAGATCCTCCACGACCGACGGATCGGCTAGCGTCGACGTATCCCCCAGAGACCCCAGATCGTTCTCGGCGATCTTCCTCAGGATCCGCCGCATGATCTTCCCGGACCGGGTCTTCGGCAGCCCCGGCGCCCACTGGATCACGTCCGGCGCGGCGATCGGCCCGATCTCGTGGCGGACCTGGGCGACCAGCGCCTTCTTCAGGTCATCGGTAGGCTCCACCCCCTTGTTCAGGGTGACATAGGCGTAGATGCCCTGGCCCTTGATCTCGTGGGGGTAGCCGACGACGGCGGCCTCGGCCACGTCCTCGTGCAGGACCAGGGCGCTCTCCACCTCGGCCGTGCCCATCCGGTAGTAGCCGTCCTCGTCCCGACGGCAGCCGTCGCCGGTGAAATACTTGCCGGGATAGGTCGAGAAATAGGTGTCGAAGAACCGCTGGTGATCGCCCCAGACCGTCCGCATCTGGCCCGGCCAGCTGTCGGTGATGCAGAGATTACCCGAGGTCGCGCCTTCAAGCGCCAGCCCTTCCGCATCCACCAGCTGCAACTCCACCCCGGGAAGGG
>CAMLNY010000348.1 GCA_946481405.1 uncultured Brevundimonas sp.
TTCCATCACCCCGTTCACGCCATCGGCCATGGCGCCGAGGCCCGGCCCCTCGACCACGAAGTCGACCGAGACGAGCCAGCCCGGGCCGTCGCCGCCGATGTGGAAGGTCATGTCGGCCTTGGTCGCCTTGCCGTTCAGCGGACCGAGCGGCGCGTCGAACACCACGGTGTCGTCCGTGATCGAAACGACGGTGGCGTGCTGGAACTCCGTCCCGTCGGCCAGGGTCTCGCACCAGCATCCGCCGGGCTCGAAGGCGAGCGACAGATTGGCGTTGTCGCCGGTGTAGGTGTGCGCCTTGTCCCACCATTCCGGCAGGTCGGACACGGTCTCGATCATGTCCTCCGGCGTCGTCTCCATGCCCGACTGGAAACGCAGTACGAAGCCGTCGGCGGTGCGCGAGACGACCTCGGCCGAAGCGGGCGCGGCGACGGCCAGCAGCGCTGTGGCGATGGCGGCGATACGGATCATGACGGGTCCTCCCGCCCGCATCGGGCGACGAAGACGCCGCGCCGTCAAGTCACGCCGCTTCGAAACCCAGCGGCGCGCCCCAGAACTGGCTGACCATGTCCGACTGCGGTCCGGTCTTGCCCGTGGTCAGGAAGGTGCGTCGGCCCGTCTCCCCCAGACCGTATTCCGGATGGCGCTCGAAATACCGCTCCAGCGCATCGGCCACGGCCGTCGGCTGATGGATCAGGGGTGTGCCGGGCGGCAGGTGTTTCGCGAACAGATCGGCCACGATCTCATAGTGGGTGCAGCCCAGGATGGCCTTGTCCGGGTGGCGGCCGATGCGGCGACGCAAGGCGTCGACGTGGTCGCCGATCACCACCGTCAGCTCTTCGGCGGGGGCGCCCAGTTCGATCAGGCCGGCCAGACCGGGGCAGGGCTCGGAGAAGACGGCGAGATCCTCGCGCCGCTTGTCGATCTCGATCTCGTAGACGCGGCTGATGGCGGTGGCGGCGGTGCAGAAGACGCCGGTGATGTCGATGGCCTCGACCTTGTCGCCGCGCCGTTCGGCCTCATAGGTCCAGGGCAGACCCGTGGCCGCCTCGATGGTCGGGACGATGATGCCCAGCACATTGACCGGCCGTCCGTGACGCTTCGCCGCCTCCGGCACCCAGGTCTGCTGCAGGCGACGCAGGGCCACGGCCGAGGCCGTATTGCAGGCCAGAACGATCACGCTGGCGCCGGCCTCGAACAGACGTTCGCAGCCGTTGCGGGTGATGTCGACGATCTCTTCGCCAGTCTTCGACCCGATCGGCGCATTGGCCTGATCGGCGAGATAGACGAAGTCCCTCGTCGGGAAACGCCGGGTCAATTCACGATGGACGGTCAGGCCGCCCACGCCGCTGTCGAATACGCCAATCGCCATGAGTGCGACTTAGCCTCGCCTTGCGTCCTCGTCCAACGGGATTACTTGCTGTTCAGGTGACGGTCAGGCGAGAGATGCCTAGGGTGCCGCGCAACAGAAGACAATGAACAGGAAACTCCCATGCACAGACGCCAGCTTCTCATCGGCGGCGCGAGCCTGATGGCCCTCGCCGGATGCGCCACCGCGGGCGCCGGCTCGGCCGGTTTCATCGCCCCCGATCCCGCCTCCGTGGCCGAGGAAGCGCGCATTGCCCGGGCGGTCCTGCCGACCCAGACGCCGCGCGCCGAACTGCTGCAGCCCTGGATGGGCCCCTACAACGGCGTGCCGCCGTGGAACGCCATGACCGCGCCGAAGCTGAAGGCGGCCCTGATCGAAGGCATCGAACTGCAGCGCGCGGACATCGCCGCCATCGCCAACAACCCGGAACCACCGACCTTCGCCAACACCATCGTGGCTCTGGAGCTGGCGGGGGAGCCGCTGGACCGCGCCTCGAACCTCTACGGCGTGGCGACATCGAACATCGGCGGCGAAGCCTATGAGGCCATGGACGTCGAGGTTTCGCCCCTGCTGTCCGCCGCCGGCGACGAGATCACCTTCAACGAGGCCCTGTTCCAGCGTATCAAAACGGTCGCCGACAACGCCGACCGCGACGGGCTGAACGCCCAGCAGAAGCGTCTGGCCGAGCGTCGCCGCGACAGCTTCATCCGTTCGGGCGCCAATCTGGACGCCGCCGGCAAGGCCGAGCTCGGCCGGATCAACACCGCCCTGTCCAACGCCTTCACCGCCTTCGGTCAAAAGGTCGTGGCCGACGAAAACACCTGGACGGTCATCACCAATGAAGCCGGCGTCGCCGGCCTGCCGGAGTCGAACAAGGCCGCCGCCCGCGCCGCCGCCCAGTCGCGGAACCTGCAGGGTTGGGCCATCGTCAACACCCGCTCGAGCGTCGATCCGTTCCTGACCTTCGCCGACGACCGCGCCCTGCGCGAACAGGTGTGGCGCAAGTTCGTGAACCGCGGCGACAACGGCGACCGCAATGACACCAACGCGACGATCGCCGAGATCGTCCGCCTGCGCGACCAGCGCGCCAAGCTGCTGGGCTATCGCAACCATGCCGAATGGCGGATGCAGGATACCATGGCCAAGACCCCTGCGGCGGCCATGTCGCTGATGCAGCGGGTGTGGGAGCCGGCCAAGGCGCGGGTCGCCGAGGAAGTGGCGGACATGCGCGCCATCGCCGGCCACGACATCGAGCCCTGGGACTACCTCTACTACGCGGAAAAGGTCCGTAAGCAGAAGTACGACCTCGATCAGAACCAGCTGAAGCCCTACTTCGAGCTGCAGGCGGTCCGGAACGCCTCCTTCTACATGGCCGAGCGGCTGTACGGATTCGTCTTCACGCCCAAGCCCCAGTCGACGGCGCCGGTGTTCGACCCGGACGTTCAGCTGTACGAGGTCACCGACAAGGCCACCGGGAACCTCATCGGTCTGTATTACGCCGACGACTTCGCCCGTGCGGGCAAGCGTTCGGGCGCCTGGATGACCACCTATCGGTCGTTCTCGACGCTGGATGGGTCCAAGCCGATTTTGGCTTCGAATAACAATAACTTCGTGAAGCCGGGGGCGGGCGAGCCGCTGCTGCGC
>CAMLNY010000349.1 GCA_946481405.1 uncultured Brevundimonas sp.
CCGGTGGACGGCTTCGGCCAGATGCGGGTGGCGATCGTGCTGGTGGACGATCGGACTGACCGAGCCGTCGGGATTGATCACCTCGCCGTTCTGGAAGCCCAGAACGTCGCCGGGCGTCAGGCCGATGGTGGCGACCCGGCCGTAGTTCTCACGCACCTCGGCCTCCACCAGACCCAGATGGACCGCGAGGTTGCAGGCCGCCTGATCCGCCCCGAAGGCCCCGCCGATCTCGGACCGGGGAATGGCCGCCAGCATCAGCACCTGACGGCAGAAGCGGATGATCTCGCGCCGGGGCCCCATGACTGTGCCGACGCAGACGGCCGGCGCCGACGCCAATTCCTGCGCCATCCCCTCACCCGCCAGGGCACGCAGGTATTTCATGTTGAAGGCGTGGTCGCCCAGGGCGTCGCCTTCGACGAAAACCTCCAGCCCCGTCGGCGCGGGCGAGAAGGGCGGACGCTGGAACACGACGTCGCGAACGTCGGTCAGGAGGACGTTGCGCGCCTCGGGCCGGTCTGAGAGATAGCGATCAAAAGCGGCGAACCGGGCCATGACGGCGTGCGGCTCCCAGCCATCGACGTCTTCTATCGGCAGAGCCCGGACATCGTGTTCGTCCAGCACGGCGCGGACGTCAGGCCGGTCATCGACGAAGAGGGCGACCTCGCCATCGAACACGGCCTGCAGCGACCGGACGAAGGGCGCGATGTCGTGGGAATCGTAGCCGGTCGCATAGCCCAGCACCAGGTCGTCCACGGCCGCCGTGAAGGTTCGGGACGCCCCCCTCTCCCTGGCCAGCGCGGCGGCGAGCCAGCCCAGATAGGCCGAATTCGCCGCGGGAGTGGTCATGCTACGCCTTCATCAGCTCGCTGAACCGGTCGAACAGATACAGGCTGTCCGTCGGCCCCGGAGACGCCTCCGGGTGGTGCTGGACGCTGAAGACCGGCCGGTCCTTCAGCTGGATGCCGCAGTTGGTGCCATCGAACAGTGACACATGCGTCTCGACCACCGCGTCGGGCAGGCTGTCGCGATCTACGGTGAAGCCGTGATTCATGGACACGATCTCGACCTTGCCGGTCGTCAGGTCCTTCACCGGATGGTTCGCGCCATGGTGACCCTGTTCCATCTTCACGGTCTTCGCGCCGAGGGCGAGGGCGAGCATCTGGTGGCCCAGGCAGATACCGAAGACCGGCTTGCCGCTGTCGACCAGCTTTTTGATCTCGGGCACTGCGTATTCGCCGGTCGCCGCCGGATCGCCCGGACCGTTCGAGAGGACGACGCCGTCCGGCGATCGGGCCAGAATGTCCTCGGCCGAGGTCGTGGCAGGCACCACGGTGATCTTGGCGCCGGTCGAGGCGAGCGCGCGCAGGATGTTCCGCTTCACGCCATAGTCGACCACGACCACAGTCTTGCGGCCCTGCGTCTTCGGATGACCTTCCGGCCATTCCCACAGCCCCTCGTCCCACTCGAACGCCTGCAGCGTCGAGGCGGGCTTGGCGAGGTCGAGACCGACCAGACCAGTCCATTCGCGCGCCTGCGCCACCAGGGCGTCGAGATCGAAGTTGCCGTCCGGATCGTGGGCGATCACCGCATGCGGCGCGCCGTGCTCGCGGATGCGCTGGGTCAGGGCCCGGGTGTCGATCCCCGCCAGCCCCACGACGCCGCGGCGCTTCATCCAGCCGTCGAAGCTGGCGTCCGAGCGCCAGTTGGCCGGATCGGTCGGCAGGTCGCGGAAGATCGCGCCTCGGGCCGAGGTATCCGAGCCGCCGCCCATCTGTTCGATGTCTTCCACATTCGTGCCGGTGTTTCCGACGTGCGGGAAGGTGAAGGCCAGGATCTGGCTCATGTAGGACGGGTCGGTCAGGATTTCCTGATAGCCCGTCATGGCGGTGTTGAAGACGACCTCGCCCAGCGCCGAGCCGGTGGCTCCGACGCCGATGCCCTGGAAGATCGTGCCGTCGGCCAGGGCCAGAACGCCGGTCGCGCCGGGAAGTAGCTGTGCGGTCATGGCCGTCCCCTTACACCGAATCCCGGCGAACAAACGGCGGCGTGACTAAAGGGATGCCGCGCCCGGGTCAAACCCTGCAGCGCGCGTTGCTCATGCCGGGATGCGCGCACCGTCCCAGGCAAACACTCCGCCGCTGTCGGCCGGGGTCAGTCGATCCAGCACGGCCAGCAGCCTTTGGGCGGAAAACGCGGGATCGAACAGCTTTTCAGGCGTCACACCTTGCTGGAAAGGAGCACTCAGAGCGGTGTCCACCGTGCCGGGATGCAGACCCGCGACAACGGCCAGCGGGTGAGAACGCGCCAGTTCAATGGCGAGGTTCTGCAGGATCATGTTCAGCGCCGCCTTCGACGCCCGATAGCTGTGCCATCCGCCCAGCCGATTGTCGGAAATGGAGCCCACCCGCGCGGACAGGGCTGTGAACACGACCCGCCGGTCGCGGGGCATGAGGGGCAGAAAATGCTTGGCGACCAGCGCCGGCCCGACCGCGTTGACGCGATAGTCCCGCAGGAGGTGGTCGGGCGACAACGCCTTGTAGGTCCGCTCCGGCTTTTCGCGGTGGTGCAACACGCCGCTGGCCACGACGACAAGGGTCGGAGCGGGTCCCAGTCCGACGCGGGCGGCCTGGGCGGCGATGCTGGCTTCATCCTCCAGATCGATGGCGAGCTCTGCTCCGGCGGATCGTGACAGCCGGTGTACCTGAGCATGGCGGCCGGACGCCTCCAGAGCGTCGGCGATGGCGCCGCCGATCCCGCCGGAAGCGCCTATGACTACCGCCGAGCCAGTCTCCATCCCGTCGCCCATCCGTGGTCTATGCCTCCCCGGGGCGTGTCCGGCAACGCGTCGGCTTGACCGATCCTACGCCGCGAGCGACACGCCCTGCATCATCGGAACATGCGCATGACCATCACCACCGTCGGTCTCGATGCCGACGACACCCTCTGGCACAACGAGACCATCTTCCGCCTGACGCACGACCGGTTCGTCGATCTGCTGGACGAC
>CAMLNY010000350.1 GCA_946481405.1 uncultured Brevundimonas sp.
CGCCACGACCGCGCCGGAGATCTTCACCGCGCCGGAGTTCGGGGCCTGGACCCAGGTGATGGCGGCGGCGCGTCTGGCACGCTACGGCTGCGACGCCTATGCCTACGCCATGCTGGCCATGGGCCGCATCGACATGGTGGCCGAGACGGGGCTGAAGCTGTGGGACTGGTCGGCCCTGATCCCCGTGATCGAGGCGGCAGGCGGCGAGGTCACCAACTGGCGCGGCGAGGCGGTCAACGGCGATGGACGCATCCTCGCCGTCGGCGACGCCAGAGTGCGGGAACAGGCGCTGGTCGCGTTCCGGCGCGGGGCCCAGTAATCCCGAACTAGAACGGCAGGATGTTGCGCTGGCGGCTGTAGGCCATGGTGCCGACGTTGGCGCCGAGGCGGAGGCCCACGCCGGTGCGAACCGGGGCCAGGACGATGCCGTCGGCGCGCTGGTAGTTCACGCCCAGACCCGCGATCAGATAGGCCGTGCCCTCCACGCCCGGGTAGCGGCGATAGATCGCGTCGGGCGCATAGAGGCCGTAGACGAGGGTGAAGACGCGCGAGGCGTTGCCGCCGATGTCCCAGCCGATCGAGGTGCCCTGCCAGAACACTTCCTGGGAGGCGGAGTGGTCCTTCATGTGCAGGGCGCCGCGGCCGTAGCGCAGGCCGATGACGGCGGCGCCGGCGCCCTCCTCGCCGGCGATATAGGCGGTCGGGGCGTCGCCCTGGTCGCGGAAGATGCGTTCGATGGCCGCGCCCATGGCCTCGGCCGCGATGCCGAGCTCACGCGAGCCGGCGGCGATCAGTTCGTCGGCGGTATAGGCCTGGGCGTTGGCGTCCGAGGCGATCGGATACTCAGGCTCGGTCGGCTGGCGCGGGGTGGTGGCGCAGGCGCCGAGCGCCGTCATGGAGGCGGCGGCGAACCCGGTCTGGATCAGTTGGCGGCGATGCATGGCGGTGTCCCCGAATCTCAGCGCCCGTCCCTGTCGAGCATGGTCGCAGCGTCGCCGGGCTTTGCGTCAGCCTTGGGGCGGCGAGGTTAACGAGAGGTTGCCGGTTTCGCTGCTAGAAGGGGCCGATGGAGTTGCCCCTGATCCCCGGCCGCGAATGCGGTCCCTGCGTCGAATGCTGCCGGTTCATTCCGCTGGACCTGCCCGAGCTGTCGAAGCCGACGGGGAGCCTGTGCGGCTATTGCGTGGATGGGGCGGGATGTTCGGTCCATGCGGTGCGGCCGCAGACGTGCCGGACGTGGTTCTGCGTCTGGCGGGTGGTGGAGCTGGACGAGGCGTGGCGGCCGGACCGCAGCGGGATCATCGTCCGGCCGGACGGGCTGCTGACGGGGGAAATGACGGTGTATGTCGTGCGGCGGACCGAGTTTCTGAGGTCGGCGATGCTGTTCGACACCGTGGCCCAGTGGCTGTCGGAAGGGCTGAGGCTGGCGGTCGGCGTGCCTGGGCCGGTCGGGACGCTGCCGGTGCGGGCGGAGGTGACGGAGTTCCTGCTGCCGGCCGTGGCGGCGGGGGATGAGGCGAGTTTTCAGCGGCTGGTCGAGGCGTGCCTGAACAGCCTCGATGCGCACGAGTTCGAGGCGGACGGGATCGAGGAGAGGTATGCAGTGATCTGATCCCTCTCCCGGGGGGAGAGGGTAGGCTTAGTGCTTGTCGGTCTTAGAGGTCAGCCAGTCCATCAGGGCCAGCATGACGCCGGAGCCGACGAAGGTCAGGTGGATGATGACGCCCCACAGGGCCTCGGCCTGATCGATTTCTCCGCCCTCGGAGAAGTGCATGAAGAACTTCAGGAGCTGGATGCCCGAGATCGCCACGATGGAGGCGATGAGCTTCATCTTCAGGCCCGAGAAATCGACCGTGCCCATCCATGGCGGGCGGTCGGTCTCGCCGTCCAGATCGAGCTTGGAGACGAAATTCTCATAGCCCGAGAACATCACGATCAGGAGCAGATTGCCCGCCAGCGAGAGGTCCACCAGCGAGAGGACCGCGAGGATGGCGTCGTTGGAGCTCATGCCGTGGCCGGCCGCGAAGGCCTGGGGCACGTAGTAGATGAGCTCGCGCACGAAGACGACGAGCAGCATCAGGAGAGCCGCCGCCAGACCGACGTAGAAGGGCGCCATCAGCCAGCGCGAACGGAACAGCAGCCGCTCGAACGCGGTCTCCAGCCTCGGCTTCAGTCCCATGAGTTCCCCTCCCCGTCAGTCCGGCCTGTTCTGGAGGGCGGGACAAAAGGGATCAACCCTTTCCCCGTGCATCCGGGCGGAGGCCCGGGTCCAGATCAATAATCCGGGCCGCCGGGATTTCGCACCCGGTCTGCCGTTCCGGAAGCGAATCCTCCATCTGGACCCCGGCCTTCGCCGGGGTGCACGGAGGGATCAGGACCGCAGCGTCGCGCCCAGTTTTCCGGCAGCCGCGACGACCCTGGCTGACAGGGCCTCGATCTCGGCGTCGGTCAGGGTGGCTTCGCGCGGCTGGACCACGACCTCGATGGCGACCGATTTGGAGCCTTCCGGCACGCCCTGTCCGCGATAGACGTCGAAGACGCGGACGTCGGCGATCAGGGCCTTGTCGGCGCCCTGGATGGCGCGGACCAGATCGCCGGCGGCCTTTCCTTCCTCGACCACGAAGGCGAAGTCTCGGGTCAGCGGCATGAGGTTGGGCAGGTCCGCGTTGCCTCGCGCCTTGGTCGATTTCGACTTGGGCTCGGGGACCGAGTCCAGAACGATCTCGAAGGCCAACATCGGGCCGTCGGCGTCCAGCGCCTTCAGCACGCGCGGGTGGACGGCGCCGAATTCGGCCACGACCGTCTTGGGCCCAAGCTGGAGGCGGGCCGAACGGCCGGGATGCCACCAGTCACGGTTCTGGCCCTGCGCCAGTTGCAGGGAGGCGGTCGGCGCGCCGATGGCGTCCAGTACCGCGATCAGGTCGGCCTTAAGCCCGAACAGGGCGTCGTCTCCGGCGCCGGCCCAGTGGCGCGCGGCGCGCGGCGAGAGCAGACCGGCG
>CAMLNY010000351.1 GCA_946481405.1 uncultured Brevundimonas sp.
AAAGGGGCGACCATCGGCAGGCCGATGCCGGCGAAGTAGCCCGGGTGCTTCAGCTCAGGCGCGACGCCGATGACGCGGCCGGTGTGGGCCGAAGCGTCGCGGGCGATGTCGATGACCTGCTGGAAGGTCAGGAGCGTCTCGTCGGCGAAGGCGGTGTTTCCGGGACGAACCGCGGGCAGTCGCTCGCGGGCGCGAAGTGTTTGCAGCTCGGCGAGGGTGAAATCCTCGGTGAACCAGCCGGTGGTCGGGACGCCGTCGATGGTCTTCGTCGTGCGGCGGGCAACGTATTCGGGGTGGTCGGCGACGTTGGTCGTGCCGCCGATCTCGTTCTCGTGCCGGACGACAAGCTGGCCGTCTTTCGTCATGACCAGATCCGGCTCGATGAAGTCCGCCTCCTGTTGGATGGCCAGCTGATAGGCCGCGCGCGTGTGCTCGGGCCGTTCGCCGGAGGCGCCGCGATGGGCGATGACGAGTGGGTGGATCACAATGCGGCTCAGGCCGCCTGCAAGACCTTCCGCAGCTGCGGGTGCAGTTCGGTGTTCGAGGCGAGGATGGAGACCCCCGTCTTCGGATCGCCGTCGTTCTCGATTGTGGTGACCAGACCGCCGGCCTCGTTGACGAACAGAATGCCTGCCGCCACGTCCCAGGGCTTCAGATTGCGCTCGAAGAAGGCGTCGTAGCGACCGCAGGCGACCCAGGCGAAATCCAAGGCTGCAGAGCCCAGGCGACGGACGCCCGCAGTGCGCTGGCCGATGGCGTGGATGTCCTTGATCGTCTGGGCGTGGCCGGTCTTGCCGATGAAGGGCAGGCCGGTGGCGATGAGGCTTTCCGACAGGTCGCGACGACCGGCGACACGGATGCGCTGGTCGTTCAGGTAGCAGCCCTTGCCCTGCTCGGCCCAGAACAGCTCGTTCATGAGGGGATTGGAGGTGACGCCGGCGACGATCTCCGACGAGCCGTCCGGCGCATAACGCTGCAGCCCCACCGTGATGGCGAAATGCGGCATGGCGTGCATGAAGTTCGTCGTGCCGTCGATCGGGTCTACGATCCAGGTGTGAGACTTGTCGGTCCCCTCGATCATGCCGCGTTCCTCGCCCAGGAAGCCGTAGCCGGGGCGGGCCTTCATCAGCAGTTCGTAGAGGGTGTCCTCCGCCTTGATGTCGGCGGCGGTGACGAAGTCGCCCGGGCCCTTGCGAGACACCTGCAGCTGGGCCACTTCGCCGAAGTCGCGCAGCATGGGGCGGGCCGTCTTGCGGACGGCGTCGATGATGACGGAAACGAGGGCGGAGGCGAGGGCCATGGGGATCTCCTGGTCCGTCTGTCCTGAAAAGGCTTTAGCGCCCGGACAGACGGAGAAGTTCACAGGGGCGCGACATGCGCCTCCGGTAGTCAGTGGTCGGTCGGCCTATTCGGCGCGACGGACGTATTCGCCGGTCGTGGTGTCAACGACGATGCGCTCGCCGGCCGACATGTACGGCGGGATCATGATGCGCACGCCGTTGTCGGCGATGGCGGGCTTGTAGGACGACGAGGCGGTCTGACCCTTCACGGTCGGCTCGGTCTCGGCGACGGTCAGGGTGACCTGTTCCGGCAGCGACAGGCCGATCGGACGGTCTTCGTGCATCTCGATGACGACCTTCATGCCGTCCTGCAGGTAGGGAATCGAATCCTCGCCGACCCAGTCCTTCTGCAATTCGATCTGCTCGTAGGTGGCGTCGTCCATGAAGACCAGGGCGTCGCCCTGTTCGTACAGATACGAGAAGTCCTTCTGCTCGAGCGTGACGCGCTCGACCTTGTCTTCCGAGCGGAAGCGTTCGTTCAGCTTGTTGCCGGTCTCGAGGTTCTTGGCCTCGACGTTGGCGAAGGCGCCGCCCTTGCCGGGCTTGACGTGGCTGGCCTTGGTGACGACCCACAGGCCGCCGTTGTGTTGCAGGACCATGCCCGGCTTGATGGTGTTGCCGTTGATTTTCGCCATGGGAATCACAGGGGTTTGAGGCGCGGCCCGACGGCTGCGCGAAATCGGGCGCGATCCCTAGAGGAAGCGGCTCGTCAGGGCAAGGGAACCGCCGAACCCCGTCAGTGCACGGTGACGTCGCGTGGAGCGGTCTTGCGTTCAAGGAAATTGACCACGCGGACCCCGACGCCCGTCGGGGCGGCGATCTTGCCCGCGCCCGGGTCGAGCTTGCGGGCCTCGTGGGCGAAAGCGGCGGCGAGACCGGCAGAGGTCATGGCCGCGGCGATCTGCATGCCCCGGCTCGCGGGCCTGAGCGCGATCCACACGGCATTGATGGCCTGGGCGCCGGCCCACAGGATCATGGCGCTGGTCCGGGCCGGATTGGCAGGGGCGTTCCAGACGCGCACTGCGGACAGGGTTGTGGCCGAGAAGACGGCCGGAAGGATCAGACTGAAGGCGCCTCGCGGCCGCTCGGTGATCGGGGCCGGGCCGCCCCGGACCCGGGAGGAGATCGGGGGATGCGGATGGAGGGTGCGAGTGGCCAGCGACGTGGCCAAGAGGGCGAAACCGACGGTGGCCGCGATCCCGAGGGCGACATGCCCCGGGCTGCGCTCACCGGCGTTCAGAAAATCGGCAGCGGCCTCGCGTACGTCGTCGATGGTCTCGTCCAGATCAGTCATTTGTCGCCTCCAGCCCAAGCGGAATGAGCGGCGAGCGGAGCGGTTCCGGCTCAGGCCTCCTGGTCGTCAGTCGTCAGGTCGGCGGGGTCGTGGTCGTAGTCCAGCAGGTCGCCGGGACGGCAGGCGAGGGCGGCGCAGAGCCGGGCCAGGGTGGCGAAGCGGATGCCTTTCACCTTGCCCGACCGGAACAGGGACAACTGGGTCTCGCTGAGACCGACCTCGGCGGCGAGATCGCGGGCCTTGATGCCGCGCGCGACGATCAGGCGATCCAGCGTGACGCGGACCGGCATCAGATCATCTCGTCCAGCTCGGACTGGATCCGGTCGGCCTGATCGACCACCCGGCCCAGCAGG
>CAMLNY010000352.1 GCA_946481405.1 uncultured Brevundimonas sp.
GCGGCTCGGCCGAGGCGCCCGGGGTCGCCTCGCTTTCCGGAAGCAGGATCTTCGAACGGATTTCCGCGAGGAACCGGACCTTGGCCACGGCGCGGTCACCCTCGGCGGAGGCCAGTTCCAGATCGGCGCGCGGCGGATGCAGGAATTCGACCTGTTCAGTCTCGCCGCGGGTCTCCCGAGCGGCGATGCCGGTTTCGAAGGACTCCAGCACCTGGGGCGTCAGCAGGGGTTTCAGCGCCGCCCGGTCGCCGGAGGCGTAGCCGCGCACGATGGTCTCATAGGCCTGGCGGGCGCCTTCGATGAATTTCGCGGGATCGAAGGCCGGATCGCGAGCGCGAAGGGAGGCGGCGGCGGCGAGGGTGGCGGCGTCCAGCGCCGGCAACTTCGGCTGGGCGTCGGGCCCGGCGACCGGAACCGGCGGCGCCTTGGCGTCCTCCTGCGGCTGACGGCCGACCTTCTTGCCCAGCACATTGTAGAGCTGGAACAGGACGATGGCCGCGATCACGGCGAAGATGACGAGCTGGAACTGTACCGGCACGGGGTATTCCTGGATGGCGTCCTGATCCCGGCGGAAGAGCCGGGCGCGTCGGACGGGACGATTACGGGCTGATATGGGCCTGCGCAAGGCGCGACGCATCCCGGCGGGTCGCCGCACCCGCTGGAAACGCGCTCAAGCAGACAAGGCGCCGCGCGCCGGGCGTGAGCGCCCTTCGGGAAAGTTGCGGGACGTCCGGCCGGATGCTAGTCGCGCACCCTCGCTTTTTCGCCATTTTTGAACGGCTCCGCTTCCATGACCGACGTTTCGCCCGCTGACGCCAACGGCTCCGCCCCGACCGAGCGCCCCGCGCCGCTGGGCTTCCGCATCCTGACCCAGTTCGTCCGCGACCTGTCGTTCGAGAACCCCAAGGCGCCCGACAGCCTGCGCATCGAGGGCAAGCCCCAGATCGACATGGGCGTCGAGCTGAACGCCCAGGGCCGTCCGGACGGCCTGTTCGAGGTTGACCTCAAGCTGTCGATCAAGGCCACGACCGACACCATGCCGGTCTTCCAGGTCGAGCTGCTGTACGGCGGCCTGTTCCAGCTGGAAGGCGTGCCGGAAGACGCGATCGAGCCCATGCTGCTGATCGAATGCCCGCGCTACCTGTTCCCTTACGCCCGCGAGATCGTGGCCGGGGCGACGTCGGACGGCGGCTTCTACCCGCCCTTCATGCTGGACCCGATCGACTTCGCCGGCATCTACGCCGCGCGTCAGCAACAGCAGGCCCAGCAAGGCGGCGCCGCCTAGACCTTGATCGGCCGAGGAGAGATCGCTGCACGATCTCGCTGATGCCGTGGATCAAGGTCCAGATGATGCTGGAGCCTGATCCGACCGGGAAACTGATCACACTTTTCCGGATCAGGCTCCAGGCGGTTATTCGGCGGGCTCGACGACCTCGAGCCCGTAGCCGGCCCACAGGGACCGGTCTTTCAATGTGGCCAGCAGGAAGGCGCGATGCGCCTCGGCCTCCTCCGCGTGGATGCGGGGAGTGAGGGGTCGTGGACGCGGCGCATAGCCGCCGGTCGCCGTCTGGACCGCGGCCGGCCGGACCTCCCGACGGCTCGACAGGTCGAGAACCCGTTCCTTTCCGCCCCTGAGCTCCAGATAGACCTCGGCCAGCAGACGGGCGTCGATGAGGGCGCCGTGGAAGGAGCGGTCGGCGAGACTGACCTTGTAGCGTTTGCACAGGGCGTCCAGCGAATTGGGCATGCCCGGCCAGCGCTTCTGGGCCAGTTGCAGGGTGTCGATCCAACGGGCGGCGGGCAGCAGGGTCTGGCCGCAGCGGCCATACTCATGATCGATGAAGTTGCGGTCGAACTGGGCGTTGTGGGCGATCACGGGGGCGTCCCCGATGAACTCCGCCAGATCGGCGACGATCTCGGCGAACTTCGGGGCGTCCCTGACCTTGTCGTCGGTGATGCCGTGGACGCGGGTGGCGTCCGGCGGAATCAGGCGCTCGGGATTGACGAAGCGGTGGAAGGTCCGGCCCGTGGGCAGGAGGTCCATGATCTCGATGCAGCCGACCTCGATCAGTCGGTCTCCGGTTCGAGGGTCGAAGCCGGTGGTTTCCGTATCGAGGACGATTTCGCGGGACATGGCCCTTTAATGGGGCGCTTCGCCGCCATTCGAAAGAGTCGGGGTGCGGCGTTTCCAGCCCGGAGCGAGAACGATCCCCACGATTTCCGCGACGCGGGCGCGGGCGACGTCCAGACCCCGGCCGGTGTCGATGACGAAGTCGGCGCGGCGACGCTTTTCGGCGTCGGGCGTCTGCCGGGCGAGGATCGCCTCGAACCGTTCGACCGTCATGCCGGGACGGGCGAGGACCCGGCGGCGCTGGGTCGCGCCGTCGGCCGAGACGACGACCACGGCGTCCACGGCCCGGTCGCCGCCGGTCTCGAACAGAAGGGGGATGTCGAGCACGGCCAGTTTCACCCCGGCGGCGCGCGCCGTTTCCAGATCGGCGACCCGGCCGGCGGCGACCAGGGGATGAACGATGGCTTCGAGCCGTTTGAAGGCCTGATCGTCGCGGCCGAGCGCCTCAGCCAGACGCGTCCGGTCGACGGCGCCGTTGACGATCACGCCCGGAAAGGCCGCGCCGATCGGTTCGACCGCCGCGCCGCCCGACGAATAGAGGGCGTGGACCGCGTCGTCGGCGTTCCAGACCACCGCGCCGTGCTCGGCGAACATGGCGGTGGTCGTGGACTTGCCCATGCCGATCGAGCCGGTGAGGCCGAGCAGGATCAACCCGCTTCTCCGAGGTGGGCGAGCAGGACCGGGCGCGGATCCAGATCGGGCGGGGCGACGCCGAAGATGGCCTCGAACGAAGGGCCCGCCTGACCGACCAGCATGGCCAGGCCGTCGACGGTGACGAGCCCCGCGTCGCCTTCCTCAGCTACTCGACCTTCGGCAACCCGCCGGGCAACTATCTCGAGCTGGTCCGCGGTGCGG
>CAMLNY010000353.1 GCA_946481405.1 uncultured Brevundimonas sp.
GCCGCGACCGGATCGCCGGCCAGCAGGAGGGCGTCGACGGGCTCGCCCGGGGCGTTCAGCGGCAGGATGCGCCAGGCCACGCCATGATCGCCGCCGAAGGTCGAGACGATCGGATCGGCCTCGCCGGGTCGGGCGCCCAGGGCGGCGCGCAGGGTCTGGCGACCTTCGACACGTTCGGTCTCGCCGAGGAACTGGTCGGCGAAGTCGGCGCCGATGACGTCGGGCGTGCGGCCGAACAGGGACAGGGCGACCGGATTGGCCTCGCGGATCACGCCATGGGCGGAGACGACCACGAGGGCGCTGGAGGCCGCCTCGAACACGCGGCGGGTCAGGTCGTCGCCGGCCGCGACCGGCGCGGGCTCGGGCACGACCACCTCGGGGGTGGTCAGGCCTTCGGTCTCCACAATGGCCGCGGTCGAGCCGATGATCTGGCCGTGGGCGTCCTCGATAGGCATGGCCGTGACCGAGACGAGCATCTTGCGACGGGTCTGGGGGTTGGCGAGGATGTGCTGGAAGCCCTTGACCGTCTGGCCGCGCAGGGCGCGCGCGCTGGGCAGGAGATCAGGCGGCACCGGACGGCCGTCGGGATAGGTGATGCCCCAGGTCGCCGAGTGGAAGCGCAGGCCGATCAGCTCGGCGTCGCGGCGGCCCATCAGCTGGTGGGCGGCGCGGTTGGCGAAGACGAACTTGCCGCCGCGATCGGTCTGGACCAGGGCGACGGGAATGGCGTTCAGGGTCTCGTAGAGACGGGTCTCGGCCGCCTCGCGGGCCGCGGACACGGTCCCCAGTTCGTCCGAGGTCGTGACGTGGCGGGTGCGGTTGGTCGCGGCGAAGATCAGCGCCAGGACAGCGACGACGGAGGTGACTGCGGCGACAATGCCGAGGACCAGAACCCAGTCGATATCGCCTTCCATGAACATCTTCAGTCTTCCCGTCCTGGCACGTCGCAGCCTTGTTCGGGCGAGGCTTGCAAGCCCGGCGCCGCGACGCGCCCCAAGGCGGTTAGGGCCAGTCCGGGCGCGGGTCCAGTCGCATTCACGCGATCCCTGTTGAACACCGGATGAACGACGAAAAAGGCCGGGCGTCGCCGCCCGGCCTTTCCCGTTTCGGGACGGCTTTCGCGCCCTAGAGCTTGAAGCGGACGCCCATGAAGACGTTGTAGCCGAACTTCTCGTACTCGTAGGTCCGCTCCTGAGAGCCGTAGTAGCGGACGCCGGCCGAGTCGGTCAGGTTCTTGGCCTCCCCGAACAGTTCGACGCCGTTGCCGAAGTCGTAGCTGGTGGTGAAGTCCAGCTGGCCCCGGCCCTCGACGTAGAGGTCCAGACCGGCGTTGGCGGCATTGATGGCCTCAAGGAACTCGCTGCGGTGCGTGTAGGAGATGCGGGCCGAGAAGCCGGAGTTCTCGTAAAACAGGGCGGCGTTCCAGGTCTCGTCCGACTGGCCCGGCAGGACGAAGGTGTTGCGACCGGCGTAGGCGGTCGCGGTTTCGATCTCGGCGTCCGTCAGCGTGTAGTTGGCGAAGACGCCGAAGCCCGAGGCCCAGCCCGGCAGGAAGTCGAAGGTCTGCTGCCAGTTGAACTCGACGCCGGCCAGATGACCTTCCGGCGCGTTCAGCGCCTCGGTGATGTTGGCCGTCACCGTGCCGGTCGAGGTCGTGTACGGGCCGTCGTAGACGAGGGTGTAGCGGAAGTCCTCGAGGTCCTTGTAGTAGGCGTTGACCGAAACCACGCCCAACGGACGCAGATAGTATTCCAGACCGGCGTCGACGTTGTTCGACAGGGTCGCTTCCAGATCCGGGTTGCCGCGCGAGACGGTCACGCGGCCGCCGTCCGTGGTTTCCAGAACGCGCGGCACGACGTCGACGTAGTCGGGACGGGAGATGGCCCGGGTCAGGGCGAAGCGGCCGATCAGATCGTCCGAGAACGCGTGGCGGAGCGTCAGGTTCGGGAACCAGTCGGTGCGGTCGCGGGACACCGACAGCGGGCTCTGGACGTAGCCCTGAACGTTGCCGGCCGCCGTGGAAGCCACGGCAAGGAAGGAGCCGGCCTTGAAGTCAGTGTTCTCGACCCGCAGGCCCACCAGGATGTTGGTGGCGCCGAGATCGAACCGGGCGGAGCCGTAGCCGGCCGTAATCTCTTCCTCCGCCGTGTAGTCGGCCGTCCATGACTGCGGAATGCGGCGCGAGGCGGCGTTGGTCGACAAGGCGCGGACCTGATCGAGATAGTCGCCGACCAGCCCGTGGTCGAACTTCACGCCAAGGCCGTAGTCGTAGTTGCGCGATTCACGGTCGCTGAGCAGGGCGGCCAGGGCGCCCGGATTGACCGGAGCCGTGGCGGTGCGGTCGCGATAGCGTTCCTCGTCGGCGAAGACGTCGCGGCTGCTGAACTTTCCGCCGAACTTCCATGTCACGTCACGACCGCCGATGGCCGAGGGCAGTTCGACGTTGAACCTGAACGACGTGTCCCGCTGTTCGGTGGTGTTCGAGCGGAACGTGTTTTCGCGGAAGCTGTAGTTGCCCGGCGTGAGGTAGTAGCTCGAGTTGAAGGCGCTGTATGTCGGCGAGTAGTGGTCCGCGGTGTCGTAGCTCAGGGTCTGGGCGCCCGAGCGGTAGACCAGTTCGTCGCGGTGCGGATAGGTCTGTTCGGATCGGGCGAAAGCGAGGGTCGCATCCAGGATCGCACCGTTGCCGAAGGTGTGCTCCAGCCCGCCATTCAGGGTCGTGATCTGGTTGTCCTGTTCGCGATGACGCAGGGCCTTGTAGATCCGGGCGTTGTTGAAGGTCGCCGCGGAGTCGGTCGCGCCGGCCGCGATCGTCCCGTCCGAATAGGTGAAGCGCAGGGTATCGCGGTATTCGTCGTCGTTGAACTCGGCGAAGGAGCCGCGCACCCAGGCGCGGCTGGCGTCGTTCGGACGCCACTCCAGGGCTCCGGTCACGGCGTGGCGCGTGCGCTGCGTCTCATAGTCCTTGAACGGGTCTCATCGATG
>CAMLNY010000354.1 GCA_946481405.1 uncultured Brevundimonas sp.
AGTCGGAAGGCGAAGGCTTCGACTTCGACGCCCAGCGGGCCGCCACCCGAGCCGCCTGGAACGAGGCGCTCGGCGTCCTCGACATCCAGGCCGAGCCCGAGATGCGGACCAGCCTCTACACCGCCCTCTACCACGCTCTGATCGCCCCCTCGGTGTTCTCCGACGCCGACGGTCGCTGGCGCGGGCCCGACAATCAGGTCCATGAGGCCGACTTCACCGTCCACTCGACCTTCAGCCTCTGGGACACCTTCCGCGCCGAGCATCCGCTGCTGACCCTCGTCGCCCCGGCCGAGCGCAACGCCGACATGGTCAACTCCCTGATCGCGGCCCAGCAGGTCAGCCCCTACGGCATCCTGCCGGTCTGGTCGTTCCACGGTCAGGAGACCTGGACCATGATCGGCTATCATGCCGTTCCGGTGATCGCGGATGCGTATCTGAAGGGCATTCCCGGCATTAACGGCGAGGCGGCGCTGGGCGCCATGATCGCCTCGGCCACCTATCGTCCCTACGGCGGGCTCGGCGACTATATGGACCTCGGCTACGTCCCGATCGACCGGGAGCCGGAGGCCGCCTCCAAGACCGTCGAATACGCCTATGATGACTGGACCATAGCCCGCATGGCCGAGCGTCTGGGTCGCGCCGACGTGACCGCCGAGTTCGACCGCCGCGCCGGCTTCTGGAAGAACACCTGGGATCAGGAGACCCGCTTCGTTCGCGCTCGTCTGGCCGACGGCTCCTTCCGCGAGCCCTTCGATCCTGTCGCGATCAACTACGGCTCGGACTACACCGAGGGCAACGCCTGGCAGTATTCCTGGTTCGTGCCGCAGGACATGGCCGCCCTGGTCGACGTCATGGGCGGGGACGAAGCCACCGTCGCCAAGCTCGACGCCATGTTCGACTACGACAACACGGGCCTCGACTACTCCCACGCCGAGGACATCGCTGGCCTGATCGGCCAGTATATCCACGGCAACGAGCCCAGCCACCACTCGGCCTACGCCTATGTCTACGCCGGCCAGCCGTGGCGGACGCAGGAGCGGCTGAAGCAGATCGTCGACACCCAGTATCACTCGGGTCCGGCGGGCCTCGCCGGCAACGACGACGTGGGCCAGATGTCGGCCTGGCTAATGTTCACGGCCATGGGCTTCTATCCGGTGACGCCCGGCTCCAACCAGTATGTTATCGGCCGTCCCTTCACCGAGCGCACCACGCTGAACCTGCCGAACGGCCGCCGCTTCGTCATCTCGACCGACGGCCTGACCGACGCCAACCGCTACATCCGCTCGGTCAGCCTGAACGGCCGCCCGCTCGACCGCACCTGGATCACCCACGAGGAGATCACCGCCGGCGGTGAACTCCACTTCGTCATGGGGGCCCAGCCGAACCGGAACTGGGGCGCCGGTGCGGCCTCGCGGCCCTATTCGTTGAGCACGGCGTCGCGCTGACGCGTCCGTCGCGGGAATGAAAGCGTAGCTGGCGCCATGCTCCTCTTCCTGATCGCCTATCTCGCCGGGGCGCTGACCATCGTCAGCCCCTGCATCCTGCCCGTCCTGCCCTTCGTCTTCGCGCGGGCGGAACAGCCCTTTGTCCGCAGCGGCCTGCCCCTGCTGGTCGGCATGGCCCTGACCTTCGCGGGCGTCGCCACCCTCGCGGCCGTCGGCGGCGGCTGGGCGGTTCAGGCCAACGCCGTCGGCCGCTGGATCGCTCTGGCGGTCATGGCCGTGCTCGGCCTGACCCTCGTCTTCCCGTCGCTGGCCGATCGCCTGACCCGGCCGCTTGTGGGGCTCGAAGCTGACGGAACGCGCGAGCGTGGCGCAGGCGGCCGGACGCTCCTCCATCGGTCCATCCTTCCTGCTCGGCGTCGCGACCGGCCTCCTCTGGGCCCCGTGCGCGGGCCCGATCCTCGGCCTCATCCTGACCGGCGCCGCGCTACAGGGCGCCTCGGTCAGCACCTCCCTGCTGCTCGTCGCCTATGCGCTGGGCGCCGCCACCTCGCTCGCCCTCGCCCTTCTGGTCGGCGGCAAGGTGTTCCAGACCATGAAGAAGTCGCTGGGCGTGGGCGAATGGGTGCGCAAAGGTCTCGGCGTCCTCGTCCTGATCGGCGTGGCCGCCATCGCGCTCGGCCTCGACACCGGCCTCCTGACGCGCATCTCGACAGGCAGCACCGGCGCCATCGAACAGGGCCTTCTCGCACGCGCCGGCATGGCCTCCCCGGTCGCCTCGAATCGCGAGGTCGACACTGAGAACCTGCCCGACTTCGGCCCGGCGCCGGGCTTCGCGGGCGGCGGGACCTGGATCAACTCCGATCCCCTGACCATCGAGAGCCTGCGTGGGAAGGTCGTGGTCGTCGACTTCTGGACCTACTCCTGCATCAACTGCGTGCGCACCTTCCCCTATGTGCGTGGCTGGGCCGAGAAGTATCGCGACGCCGGTCTGGTCGTCGTCGGCGTGCATACGCCCGAGTTCGCCTTCGAGAAGTCCGAGGCCAATGTCCGCGACGCCGTGCGCCGCTTCGGCCTGCCGTATCCGGTGGTGATGGACAACGACTTCGCCATCTGGCGCGCCTGGTCGAACCGCTACTGGCCCGCCCACTATTTCATCGACGCGCAGGGCCACATCCGCCACGTCCACTTCGGCGAGGGCGAGTACGACCAGTCGGAACAGGTCATCCGCCAGCTCCTGCGCGAGGCCGGGCGCGACCCCGGCGCCGACATGGCCGCGACCCGCGGCGCGGGCGCCGAGATGGCCGGGGGCGGGCAGGTCGGTTCGCCCGAGACCTATGTGGGCTACCATCGCACGCGCGGTTTCACCTCGCCGGAAGGCGCGTTCCCCGACGGGGCCCGCACCTATTCCATCCCCGCCCTCACCCTGAACCAGTGGGCTCTCTCCGGCCGCTGGACGATCAACGCCGAACACGCCGACGGCCCGGCCGGCGGCAAGATGACCGTGGTGGCTCAGAACCTGTCGCTCGGCGGCCCGA
>CAMLNY010000355.1 GCA_946481405.1 uncultured Brevundimonas sp.
GCGGACATCGTCGATGCGGCCCAGGCCTATGTCGACCGGCTGCTGGCGGGTCAGGCGACGGGCCCGCTGGATGAGGCCACCCTGGGGCTTGGCCTGTCCACGGCGGGCGGGCCGCCGGTCGATCTGATCGTGCGGACCTCGGGCGAACAGAGACTGTCGAACTTCCTCCTGTGGGAGGCCGCCTATGCCGAGCTGGTCTACCAGAACGTGCTCTGGCCCGATTACGGTCCCGAGGCCCTGGGAGACGCCGTTCGTCAGTATCAACAGCGCGACCGACGTTTCGGCGCCATCGCCGTCGAGCCGGCCCTCGCGGCGAGCTGATGGCGTTTCAGGTGCGCGACATCGGGCTGCGCGCCGCTTCGGCCCTCGTCCTGGCGCCCGCCGCCCTTTTGGCGGTGTGGTTCGGCGGTCCGTGGATTCTCGGCGTCCTTCTGATCGCCTGCGTGGTTCTGTCGACCGAATGGGCGCGGATGAGCGCGCCGCGCGACTGGAAGGCCATCGCGGCGGCGGTCTCGCTCGCCCTGATCGCCACCCTTCTGTCCAACCCGATCGAGGCCCTGTCGTTCAGCCTGGTGGTGCTGGTGTTCGGGGCCGCCGCCGCCGGATTGTTCGCCCGCGCCCGCAAGCAGTCGGGCGTCGATGCGGCTTACGGCGTTCTCTATCTCGGCTGGCCCGCGCTTCTGCTGATCTGGCTGCGCGACGGGAATACGGCGGTCGGCTTCTACTGGGTGACCCTGGCCTTCGTGGTCGCCTGGGCGTCGGACATCGTGGCCTTTCTCGTCGGCAGCGCGGTCGGCGGACCCAAGCTGTGGCCGCGCTTCTCTCCCAACAAGACCTGGTCCGGCTTTATCGGCGGGTTGCTGGCCGGGACGATCGCAGGGGCCGCGATGGCTGCCCTGCCGGAGGCGGGGATCGAATCCATCGGGTGGAGCGCCCTGCTGGGCTTCGCCGCCGCTCTGGCGACCATGGCCGGGGACCTGTGGGAATCGGCCCTGAAGCGGCGGTTCGGGGTCAAGGACGCGGGTAATCTGATCCCGGGGCACGGCGGCCTGATGGACCGGGTCGACGGGTTGATGTTCTGCATCGTCATCGTCGCCGTCGGCCGCACCCTTTGGCACTATTTCGGCGGCGGCGCATGATCCGGCGTCGCGTGACCGTGCTGGGTTCGACCGGATCCGTCGGAGCCTCGACGCTCGATCTGATGGAGCAGGCCGAGGCGGCCGGAACGGGAGCCTTCGAGGTTGTAGCCCTGAGCGGCGGCCAGAACATCGGGAAGCTGGCCGACCAGGCGCGGCGTTGGCGGCCCGCCGTGGCCGTTACGGCCGATACCGGCAAGCTGGAGGCGCTCAGGGCGGCTCTGGGGGGCACGGGCGTCGAGGCGGCGGCCGGCGAAGCCGCGATCGTCGAGGCGGCGACACGTCCGACCGATCTGGTCATGGCCTCCATCGTCGGCGCGGCGGGGCTGAAGTCCGCCTGGGCCGCGGCCGCGACCGGCGCGACCCTGGCGCTGGCCAACAAGGAAAGTCTGGTCTGCTGTGGCGGCGCGCTGATCGAGCGTGTCCGGGCCAACGGCGGGCGGTTGATCCCGGTGGATTCTGAGCATTCAGCGATCTTTCAGGTTTTCCCGGCCGAGGCGCCCGAGCGGGTGTCGAGGCTGGTCCTGACGGCCTCGGGCGGGCCGTTCCGCACGAAGTCACGCGCCGAGATGGCCGCCATGACGCCGGAACAGGCGGTGGCTCACCCGAACTGGAGCATGGGCGCCAAGATCTCGGTCGACAGCGCCACCATGGCCAACAAGGGTCTGGAGATGATCGAGGCCGCCTATCTGTTCGACATGCCGGCCGCGAAGATCGACGTCGTCGTGCACCCCGAATCGATCATCCACAGCCTGGTGGAGTTCATCGACGGCTCTACCCTGGCCCAGATGGGACCGCCGGACATGAAGACGCCGATCGCCTGCGCCCTGGCCTGGCCCGACCGCATGGCCTGGCCCGCGCCCAAGCTGGATCTGGCCGCCATGGGCCGACTGACGTTCGAGGCGCCCGACGCGGAGCGGTTCCCGTCGCTCAGGCTGGCGCGCGAGGCCCTGGAGGCGGGCAGAGGGGCGCCGACCGTCTTCAATGCGGCCAATGAAGTCGCCGCCCTGGCCTTCCTTGACCGCCGTCTGGCGTTTCTCAATATTGCCGCAGTCGTCGCCGAAACCCTTGATCGGATGACGAAGATGGGGGCGGACGCCGACTTCGACGATGCCTGTGCGGGGGCTCTGGCGCTGGACGCCGAGGCGCGTCGCGTGGCGGTCGAGATCGTCGGCAATCTGGCCCTCGCCGCCTGAGCCGTTTCGGCGGGCGGGAACGGAGACGGCATGCTGAACGGCCTTGGGCAGATCCTGATCTACGTCGTGCCGTTCCTGCTGGTGCTGACGGTGATCGTCACCATCCACGAGCTGGGTCACTTCCTGGTCGCGCGCGCCTTCGGCGTGAAGGTGGACCGGTTCGCCATCGGCTTTGGCAAGGCACTGACCAGCCGTACGGACAAGCACGGCATCGAATGGCGCGTCGGCTGGATGCCGCTGGGCGGCTATGTGAAATTCTCGGGCGACATGGACGCGTCCAGCGTCCCCGACAGCCGGGGTCTGGATACGCTCCGGTCCGAGATCGTCGCCCGCGACGGCGTGGGCGCCGAGCGCGACTATTTCCATTTCAAGCCGGTGTGGCAGCGGATGCTGATCGTGGCAGCAGGGCCGCTCTCGAACTTCATCCTCGCAATCTTCATCTTCACTCTGCTTTTCTCGCTGGTGGGCGTGGAGCTGCGCCCTGCGCGCGTGGCAGAGGTCACCGCCGGTTCCCCCGCCGCCGCGGCCGGCTTCCGCGCCGGCGACCTGATCACAGCCCTCGACGGCCGGGCGATCGAGGATGCGGGCGAGGTGACCCGTAAGGTCAGCCTGTCGGCCGGCGATCCGGTTCGCTTCAC
>CAMLNY010000356.1 GCA_946481405.1 uncultured Brevundimonas sp.
GGATCGCCGCCTGACCGTCGAGGATCGGGACGTTGATCATCGCCGAATAGTCGCTGTTGAGACCCCCGGACCGGGTGCGCGATCGGGTCAGGGAAACGTCGCCGTAGAAGGCCTGGGGATCGGGCTGGCGCGTAACGGTGCGGATCACGCCGCCGATCGGGCCGGTGCCGTAGAGCGTTCCCTGCGGTCCGCGCAGGACCTCCACCCGATCGATGTCGACGAGCTTCAGATCCGGGTCGGGCGCGCTGTAGGTGACCGGGATCTGGTTCAGATACATCGCCACCGTCGACTGGGTCAGGCCGGTAAAGGCGCCGTCGGACATGCCGCGCAGCAGGATCTTGTTGCGGCCCGACCCCAGGTTGGTGACCGTCATCCCCGCCGTCAGTGAGGCGACCCCGATCATGTCGCTGACCCCGCTGCGCTCGACCTGAATCCCCGCGATGGCGGTCAGGGCGACCGTCGCCTCCTCGGGCGTCTCGGCGCGACGCTCGACCGTGACGACGATGTCGCTGAGCTGGGCGGGCGTTTCCTCATCGAAGACCTCGAGCGGACGCGGCGCTGGTCTCTGCGGAGAAGGCGGCGCGCGACGGGCGGCGACCCGGACGAGGATCGCCCCGTCGCTCCGGACCGTGGCCGCACAGCCGGTTCCCGCCAGCAGCCGGTTCAGCGCGGTGTTCAGCGACATCACCCCGCTCAACGCCGGCGCGGTCCCGCGACAGGCGCGAAGGTCTCCGCCCAGCGACCGCCGGGTCTGCAGCGCGAGCGTCAGCAGGGCCTCGTCGGCGCGCTGCCTCGGGACGTCCAGTCGAAAGAAGTCAGGCGCGCGATTCTGGGCATGGGCCGGCGAATGGGCCGCGCAGGCCGCGAGAAGCGTCAGGATGCTCCAGAAGATCGCCGGACGGCGACGTGCGTCCTCAGGCGCCGTCACGCGCCGTCAGTTGAATCCCGTCGTTCTCTCGGGTGACCCGGATCGGCACGAAATCCTGCAACTGTCTCAACATCGTAGCTTCGTCGCCGATACGAAGCGCGCCGGTGAACCGGAGCGCCCGGGCGGACGCCGATACACTAACCGGCTTGTTGAGATAACGCGACAGGTCGTCTGCGATCCTGCCCATGTCCGTTTCGCGGTAAACCAGAACCCCTTCGCGCCAGGCGGAGGTCTGTTCCGGATCGAGTCCGGACACGACGGGAACGTTGGTTCCGTCCTGAACCAGCTGCTGGCCGACGCTGAGGCGAACGGTCCCGGCCAGGCCCTCGCCGGACACGGACACCAGCCCGCGCTGCACGCCGACGGCGAAGCGACCGTCGTGGTTCAGGACGTTGAAGGCGGTCCCCAGCACGCGGATTTCATGCGTGTCGGCCGCGATCACGAAGGGTCGGCTCGCATCGTGGGCGATGTCGAAGGCCGCCTCGCCGTTGTCCAGAACAACCTCGCGATCGCGGGCGCCGATGCGGACGCGCAGGTCCGAGTGACGATTGATCGACAGTTTCGAACCATCGGACAGGGTGACCTCGCGCGGGGCGTCGTCGGTGGTGTAGGTCCGGAACCGCCCTTCGCCGCTGATCTCGGGCCACAGGCCGACGACCATGACGGCGGCTGCGGCGGTAGTCATCAGGGGCGCGAGCCAGGCGCGATTGAAGCGCGTGCGCCCGGTCAGGGGGCGCGCATCGTCATTGGCCGCGATCGGCTCTGCGACCACGTCGGAGGGCGGGTTTTCTTCCAGCGCCACCCAAACCTGTTCGATCAGGTCGTAGGCGCGACGATGGTCCGGATCAGCTTCCAGCCAGGCCTCGAACTCCAGCCAGGCGGCTTCCGGCGCGTCGGCGTCGCTCAGCCGGACGAACCAGTTCAGCGCCTGATCCTGTTGTGTGGGTGTCGTCATGCCTGCGTCAGCCGAATTCGAGTCGCCGGTGTCGGCGCCTGACCCTTAGACGGCGCCGCCGTGGCCCCACCTCCACCAAAGGTCGCAGGATTCTTCTCGCAGCGCGCGATCATTGCCGAACCTTCGCCGCCAGGGTCTTCAGGGCGTCCATCATGTGTTTCTCGACCGTGCTCTTCGACACGTCCAGATTTTGCGCCACCTCGGCGTAGCTGAGACCGTCGAACTTGTGCAACCGGAAGATGGTCCGGGTCTTCTCCGGCAGCCGCTCCAGCGCCGCCAGCAACAGGGTCAGTCGCTCGCGTCCGGCCACCACGGCCTCGGCTGAAGGGGAATCGTCGAGATCCTCGGTCGGACCCGGGACATAGGCCAAGTCCCGCCAGGCGGCGTCGCGCGCGGCCGAGCGGCGGCCCGACCGCCAGCGATCCATCATCAGGTTGGAGGCCAGCCGATAGAGATAGGCGCGGGGTTCGCGCACCTCGGCGGCGGCGGCCGCGCCGACCACCTTCAGATAGAGATCCTGCAGCAGATCCTCGACGTCGGCCGCCGGGCCCAGGCGCGCCTGGAAGAAGCGGCGCATGGCCTCTCGCTGCTCGAGATAGGTCGACAGCAACGCGGGCGCTGGCGGCGCGGTCAAGGGGCCGAAATCCTCCGTCTCCGGTCAGTCCGGACGCCGACGCGTCCGCAAATTGCCGTTCAGAATCTAATGCCGTGCTGAAATTGATGAGGCAAGCAGCCTTGGGCGACGTCTTCGCTATCGAGGCCGTGTTCGCGGCCGGACGGGAAGACGGTTCGACCATGAAGACCTCCGCACCGAAATCGGCCTATCTGGGGTGGCTCGCCGGCGCCCTGACCGGCGATAGCCGCGCTCCGCGCGTGCTGGATGCGCCCGACGATCTCGTCCTCGGTTACGCCACCGGCTACGACGCCGCCCACATCGCGCCGTTCGTGCGCTCGCTGCGCGCTGTGTTCGACGGCCATTGCGCCCTGGTGGTCGACGACCGGCCCGACGTCCTGGCCCTGCTGGAAGAGCACGGCATCGACGCGGTCCATCCCGAGACGACCGCCGGATGGGAGCCGCACCCCGTC
>CAMLNY010000357.1 GCA_946481405.1 uncultured Brevundimonas sp.
AATCGCCTTCGTTGAAGCGGAACCCGCTCCGGTCCAGGTCGAGCCCGAGCCCGCCCCGGCGCCGGAACCGGAGCCGGTCGCTCCGGAAACCCTGGTGACCGCCGCCGATGTCGCTCCTCCCGCGCCCGAGGCCGATCTGTCGACAATCATCGCCAATGATCCGAACCAGATCACCGCTCCGCCCGCCAAGCCCAAGCGTGGGTGGTGGCGCCTTTGACCAACCGCGCCTAGGTTAGGTCCGTAATGCGCCGGGGGGCGTCGTAGGTAAGGAGTTCGCCATGTTCCGGCCGACCCGCATCGCGTCCTCCGTCCTCGGCCGCGCCGTTGCGTTCGCCGCGTCCGCCGCCGTCCTCGTGATGGCGGCGGCCGGCCCCGCCTCGGCCCAGTCGACCATCCGCGATACCGAGGTCGAGGGCATCATCCGCGAATGGTCGGACCCGGTCTTCGTGGCCATGGGTCTGGAGCCGTCCGAGATCGAGGTCCTCTTGATCAACGACCCGGAACTGAACGCCTTCGCCACGCGCGGGCGGATCATGGGGATCAACACCGGCACCATCCTGCGCGCGCGGTCGCCGGGCCAGCTTCTGGGCGTGATCGCGCACGAGGGCGGCCACATCAAGAACCGCCACACCCTGCGCGACGGCGCCCAGTCCGCCGGCATGCAGCCCTTCCTGATGTCCATGGCCCTGGGCGCCCTCGCCATCGCCGCCGGAGAACCCGGCGCCGGCGCGGCCCTGATGGGCTCGGGCCAGTATTTCGGCACCCTGAACGCGCTCCGCTACATGCAGAGCCAGGAGGGCGAGGCCGATCTGACCGCCGCCCGCGCGCTCGAGGCCTCCGGCCAGTCCGGCCGGGGTCTCGTCGAGTTCTTCGAGAACATGCGCGCCCAGGAGGTCTTCTCCGACGCCCGCCGCTATCCCTATTTCCGCAGCCACCCCCTGTCGGGCCAGCGGATCGAGGCCCTGCGCCGCCCGGTCGAGTCTGCGGCCCACTACAACACCCCCGAAACCCCGGAGCGTCAGGCCCAGCTGGCCCTGATCCAGGCCAAGGTCCACGCCTTCATGGACTCGCCGACCACGACCCTGCGCACCTATCTGGAAACAGACACCTCTTTCCCGGCCCGCTACGCCCGCGCCATCGCCTGGTACCGCGACGGCCAGACCCAGCGTGCGCTGGACGCCACCGACGCGCTGATCGCCGAGGACGTCGACAACCCCTACCTGTGGGAACTGAAGGGCCAGATCCTGTTCGAGGAGGGCCGTGCGCGCGAAGCGATCGACGCCCACCGCGAGGCGGTTCGGCTGAAGCCCGACGACCCCCTGCTGCGCATCAACCTCGCCCACGCCCTGATCGAGACCAATGACAGCGCCAACCTGGACGAGGCCGTCGACCAGCTGAAGCGCGCCACCGCTCGCGAGGAAGACAACACCCTGGCCTGGCGCCTGCTGGGTCAGGCCTACGCTTCGCAAGGCAAGGAGGGCGAGGCGCGTCTGGCCTCGGCCGAATACTATTTCGCCGCCGGCGGAGAGGAACAGGCCACCCAGTTCGCCCTGCGCGCCCGGGACATGCTGCCGCGCGGCTCGGTCGAATGGCGCCGCGCCATGGACATCGTGCTCGCCTCCGGCGCCACCATGGACGACATCAACGATCTGGACCGGCGTCAGGAACAGCGCCGCGAGCGCCAGCCCGTCATCGCCGCCCCCGGCGCCTGATCCCCCTGTCCAGAGACACCGAATGACCGACGACGCCCCCGCTCCGGAGACCAGGCCCGCGCGCGATCCTCTCGCCTGGTTCGCCGGCGGTAGGGGCGGCGCGATCGCCGTCGCCGTCTCGGTCGTGGCCCTCGGTCTCGCCGCCGCCCCCTACCTCACCGGCGGCGACTTCGGCGGCAAGGTCCGCGCCTACCTTCTCGCCAACCCCCAGGTCATGAACGACGTCCAGGCCGCGTATCAGGCCCAGGCGGAAGGCCAGCGGGTCGACGCCATCAACGCCGCCGTCGCCGCCAACGCCGCCCTGATGGCCCCCGACCCGCGCGACCCGGCCTTCGGTCCGACCGACGCCAGGGTCACGGTCGTGGAGTTCTTCGATTACCGCTGCCCCGGCTGCAAGGCCGTGTCACGCGACTACATGGCGCTGATGCAGGCCAACCCCGACGTCCGCTTCGTCTTCAAGGAATGGCCGATCCTCGACCGCGGCGACGACGTCACCTCCAACTACGCCGCCCGCGCGGCCCTGGCCGCCCACCAGCAGGGCAAATACCTTCAGGTGCATCAGGCCCTGATGGCCGAGGACGGGCTGACGACCGAGGCCGTTGACCGCGTCCTGGCCGCCAACGGCGTCGACATGGCGCGCGCGACCGAGACCATCCGCAACACGGGCACGGACCGCCTGCTCGCCGACATCCACACCGTCGGCGCGACCCTCGGCCTCGTCGGCACCCCCACCTTCCTGATCAACGGCAAGACCACCACCACTATCGCGCCCCAGGAAGTGGCCGAGGCCATCGCGGCGGCGAAGCGGAGCTGACCCGACGGCGGCCACCGGCCGCCGTCGTAGCCCCTGCGATCAGAAGTCCATCCGCGCCGAGAACGAGATCGTGCGGCCGTTCGCCGCCCGGCCCAGACCGACCCCGTTCGCGGGCACCGAGGCCGTTGCGATCTCGAAGAAGGCCACCTCGTCGAACAGGTTGTTGGCGTTGACCATCAGCTGCACCCGCTCCACCGGACGGTACTGGACGAAGGCGTTGACCAGCAGATAGCCGGGCATCCGCATCAGGTCGTTGTCCGTCGCCCAGCTGCTGGTGGCTCCGATCAGATTGGCGCCGACCGTGAACTCCCGCGTCTGATACTGCGGCGTCGCCTGGTACAGGAAGTCCGGCTGGCGGCGCGGGACCATGCCGTTGACCGTCGCGTTCAGCTTGTCCTCGACCTCGCGACCGGTGAGGTGGCCATACCGCGCG
>CAMLNY010000358.1 GCA_946481405.1 uncultured Brevundimonas sp.
CGTCTCCATCCCCGCCCTGCATCACGACCGCGAATTCGCAGGCCCGCTGTGATCCGCTACGCCCTCGCCTGCGACCGCGAGCACCCGTTCGAGGCCTGGTTCGGCTCGTCCTCGGACTATGACGACCAGTCCGCGCGCGGCCTCGTCGAATGTCCGTTCTGCGGTTCGCGCACGGTGTCGAAGCAGATCATGGCGCCCGCGGTCGCCGGAACTAAGAAGTCGGCTCCGGCGCCGGACATGGCGAAGATGCAGTCGATGATGATGGAGGCTGCCCGCGAGGTGCGCAGCCACGTCGAGGCCAATTTCGACTACGTCGGCGACGCCTTCGCCCGCGAGGCACGCGACATCCACGAGGGCCGCTCCGAACACCGCGAAATCTACGGCGAGGCCACCCCCGCCGAGGTGAAGAAGCTCAGGGAAGACGGCGTCCCGTGCGCGCCCCTGCCGCCTGCTCCGGTCGATCCGTCGAAGGCCAACTGAGGCGCCTTTCCTCCGTGCATCCGGACGAAGGCCGGGATCCAGATCACGGCCTCTGGCCGTCTGGGCTCGCACCGTGAAGTCTGCTCGCAGGCCCGTCTTTCCATCTGGACCCCGGCCTTCGCCGGGGTGCACGGTGTATGCGGGTTGGGGAATCGCTGCTTGAACACCGACGAACGCTACGCCGAGTTTCCGCCGCCGCCGTCCCTGGCCCCGTGGGTCAAGGTGGTCTGGACCTACGCCAACCCGGCGCCGTCCGACACGGTCCAGCGCATCGCCCCCGACGGCTGTCCCGAACTGATCCTCGACGTGGGCTCCCCCTATGAGGAAGAGGGGCAGGACGGCGTCTGGCGTCTCCAGCCCACCGCCCTGTTCGCCGGCCAGATGACCCGGCCCATCGCCATCCGCCCGGTCGGGCCGGTGGAACTGGTCGCCGTCCGCTTCCATCCCGACGGCGCCCGCGACTGGCTCGGCGCGGCCCTGAGCACGGCGACCGACGGCCGCCTCGATATGGTGGAACGACTGAAGGGCGTCATGCCCCCGCCCGGCGATCCGGAGGCTCAGGCGAAGGCCATGACTGATCGGCTGGAGGCCCATCGCCTGCAACAGGGCTGGACCGTCGATCCGATCGTCCGCGCCGCGGTCGAATCCCTGATGGAGGACGCCCCCGTCCTCAACCGCTCCCCCGCTGAACAGCGGGCCCTGCAACGCCGCTTCCTCGACCGCATCGGCGTCTCACCCCGTATGTTGCGCTCGGTCATGCGCTTCCGTCGCGTCTTCGACCACGTCCAGCCGGGCGAAGAATCCTCCGGCTGGCTCGAGGCCGGTCTCGGCGCCGGCTATTTCGATCAGCCCCAGATGGCCCGCGATTTCCGCCGCTTCCTCGGCTGCACCGCCACGGAATGGGCCCGCGAACAGGTCGAACTGGCCCGCGCCATCGCGTCGCAAACCTACAAGCCCGGCCCGCCGCATCTGGCCTAGCTTGATCCCCGACGCCGCCCGACGCGGCCCCGGAGAAAGCCCATGACCCTCGCCGTCCTTCTGACTGCCGGTCTGATGCAGACCGCCCCGATCACCGCCGACCAGCTGTCGTGGATGAGCGGCTACTGGCTGACCTGCGACGGCGGGCGGGAGGTGTCCGAGACCTGGACCGATCCCCGCGGCGGGCTGATGGCCGGAAACTCGGTCACCCTCGAGAGGGGCCGGGTCAGCTTCGAACTGTCGCGCATCGCCCCGACGGCTCCCGGCGCCGGCGTCGCCTATTTCGCCGGGGTCGAGGGCGCCCCGCCGGTGATCTTTCCGGCCGTCGAGGCCTCCGGAACCCGCGTCGTCTTCGAGAACGCCGCCCACGACTTTCCCCGGCGCGTCATCTACGAACGCGACGGAGACGTCCTGAAAGCCCGGATCGAGGGTCAGACGGGCGACCGGCAACAGGTGATGGCGTGGGAATACCGGAAGGCCGAACTGAACGCCCGCTGCCCGGCCTGAACGGCTGGCGGTCCATGACGGCCGCCGATCTCGACCGCGTGTCCGAAATCGCGGCCATCGGCTTTCCCGACCATTTCGAGGGCCGGGACTGTTTCGAGAACCGTCTGGACCTGAACCCGTCGGGCTGTTTCGTGCTGGAGACGCCGGAGGGGATCGAGGGCTACCTCGTCGCTTATCCATGGCGGGCCGACGCCGCCCCGGCCCTGAACACCCTGATCGAGGCGATCCCGGCGGACGCTTCGGTCCTCTATCTCCACGACCTCGCCCTGACCCCGGCGGTCCGGGGACAGGGCTGGTCGAAGCCGGCCGTCGCGGCCGTGGTCGATCTGGCGATGTCAGGCGGCTGGCCCGCGATCGCCCTCGTCGCCGTCAATGACGCGACCGGCTTCTGGCGCGGCCACGGCTTCGAGGTCCGCGAGACGCCGGAGATGGCGGCCAAACTGGCCAGCTACGGCTCCGACGCCCGCTACATGACCCGCCGGGCTTAGCTGCGGGTCCAGCCCTTCTCGGCCATGCAGGCGCGGAAGGCGGAGTCGCTGTCGGTCGTGCGGTGGCAATCGTCGCGCGAGGCGTCGAACGGCTGGGCGTTCTCGCCATGCCAGGCCATGTCGTCCGAGATGTCGGCGCCGTTGACCATGATGCAGCCCGAGGTGAGGACGGCGGCGGACGCGGCGACGGCGAGGATCAGAAGGCGTTTCATCGGGGAGGTCTCCATTGCGATGGAGCCTGGATGCCACCCGGCCTCGCCCAAATCCCGTTACAAGTCCGACAGCTGGATGAAATCGCCGTAAGGCAACGCTTCAATCCCGCGTTGCCAGCATCATGAAGTTGACGTCGGCGTCGACGCTCTCGCTCCACCGGTCCGCCAGCGGCGAATAGGTCAGGCCGAACGGTCCGGTGACCGTCAGCGGCTCGCCGGCCAGCATCGCCCGGATCTCATCGGGTTTCAGGAACTGACGCCAGTAGTGGGTCCCG
>CAMLNY010000359.1 GCA_946481405.1 uncultured Brevundimonas sp.
CCGGGGCGATCCGACCGCAAGGTCCGGTCGCTCCGGCGGACTTTTTCGATGGCGCGGCAGCGACGGCTGCCGCGCCATCGGCGCATCCGGGGTTCGGATCGCGGGAAGATCCGTCAGATGAAGGTGCGCAGGAACTCGGTCAGGGCGACAATGGCCAGGGCCTGGCCATAGGGCATCGAGGTGACCGGGATGTCCTTGTAGAACTGCAGGTCCCGGCCCATCGCCGTACCGAAGCTGACCTGCTGCAGCTCGCCCGAAGGCGCGATCTTGTCGAGCACGGCCCGAACGGCCTTCAGACCCACCGCCTCGTACTGCCGGGGCAGGTAGCCCTTCCGCACCGACTTCAGGATGCCGTAGGCGAAGCCGGCGGTGGCCGAGGCCTCCAGATAGCTGGACGGGTCGACCAGCAGGGTGTGCCACAGGCCGCTCTCGTCCTGATGCTTCGCCAGGGTCGCGACCTGCTGTTCCAGGGCGTCGATCAGGAAGGTGCGAAGGGCGTCGCCGGGCTGGAGGTCCAGCATCTCGATGAACTCGGGGATGGCGATGGTGACCCAGCAGTTCCCGCGCGCCCAGAGCGCCCCGGCGAAGTGGTGGCGGCCGTCGAAGGTCCAGCCGTGATACCAGAGGCCGGTCTGGCGATCGGTCAGATATTTGATGTGCAGCAGGTACTGGCGCTTGGCCTCCTCGACGTAGTCGGGGCGGTCGAGCAGGAGACCGATCTTGGCCAGGGGCAGGACCGACATCATCAGGGTGTCGTCCCAGAGCTGCTGATAGTTCACCGTGTCGTAGGTGATGTGCTGGAAGCCGCCTTCCTCCGTCTTCGGCAAGCCGTCGTCGGCCATCAGATAGTCGGCCCAGGCCTCGAGATAGGGACGGTAGGATGGCTCGCCCGTGTCCTCGTAGAGGTAGGCCAGGGCCAGCATCGGCGACATGGTGTTGATGTTCTTGGTGGGCGTGCCGACGGCGAACCGATCCTCGAACCATTGGGTCATGACTCGGAAGGCTTCCTGATCGCCGGTCTGTTCGTAGAGCCGCCACAAGCCGAACAGGCCCACGCCGTGGGTCCACTCCCAGTCGTTCCAGCCCTTGGTGTCAATGACGCGACCGTCCGGCAGGGTCATCAGGAACTCGCCGGTCTCGTCCTTGATGTTGATCAGGTTGTCGATCAGCCGGGCGATGGCGTCGGTGACCTGCGCGCGCGGGACGTCATGGGTGAGGGCGGCCATGGGGATGCTCCGGAGGCGTCAGCGGCGGGCGACGGGGTTGTTGCCCCACAGACGGTCGTACTTCCAGCCCGACAGGTCTTCGACGATCTGCTGATGTTTCGGATCGGAGGGCGTGCGTTCGCCGGAGCGGAAGCGCTCGATCTCTTCCAAAAGGATGACGTGGGTCGCGGGGTTCAGCTTGAACCGCGTCGAAACGAGGACGCCGAAGAGCAGGACCGTCAGGGTGCCGAGGCCGAGGACGGCGACGATGGCGGTGATGGCCTGGGGGCTCTGGATGTCGGCGCCGGAGACGAAGCCGGCGGCCTCCATCACCTGACCGACGAGGATGACGGCGCCGGCCTGGCTCATCTTGCGGACGAAGGTCATGACTCCGGCAAAGGCGCCCTCGCGGCGGCGGCCGGTGACGATCTCGTCAACGTCGGCCATGTAGTTGTAGGTCGCCCAAGGCACATAATAGAGGGCGCCGCGGCCGAGACCCGCCACCACGACCGGCAGCCACAGCAGGACCGAGGCGGCGTTGTAGCCGGCGAAATACATGCCGATGAAGATCACCACCCCGACGCCGAAGCTGAGGGCGGCGAAGCGGTAGGCGGCGGAGGGCGACAGGCGGATGGCGAAGTTGATCGCAACGATCACCGAGACCAGCTGCACCAGCGAGGTGACGCCGACCAGACCGGCCACGATGGCGGCCGAACCGCTGAGGGCGAAGACGACGAAATAGGTGAAGGCGGCGTTGTAGATGTCCTGGCTGATATAGCCGCCCAGATACATGCCGAGGTGCAGGCGGAAGGCCCGGATGCGCAGGGTCGAGAACAGGTTGCGATAGAGCGACGTCATGTGCGTCAGCAGGCTGGGGCGAGCGCGCAGCTCGGCTTCTTCCAGCTCCGGCGGGCGATGGCGCTCCCAGCTGAAGGCGTAGAGCAGGCCGGCGACCAGCATGAACAGGCCCGCGAACACGATGCCCATGTAGAGGTAGGTGTTGGCATCGTCGGGCCCCAGCTGGGTGATCAGCCAGCCCGGCAGGAAGGCGGCGCCGGCGGAGGCCAGCTGGCCGCACAGGATGCGGGCGCCGGCCATCTGGGCCTTCGTCTTGTAGTCGGTGGCCATTTCCGAGGCGAGGGTCTCGTACGGGATGATCTCCATCGCATAGACCAGCTCGAACAGGACGTAGGTGATCAGGTAGTACCAGAAAGTCTGGCCCGGCACCCACATGAAGGCGAATGAGGGCAGCAGCGGGATGGCCGCCAGGATGAAGAAGCGGCGACGCCCGAAGGTGCGCGCCAGCCAGCCCCGGCCGAGGTTGTCCGACAGGTGGCCGATCAGGGGGCTGGCGACCGCATCGAGGATGCGGGCCACGCCGAAGATCAGCGTCGCCTGCGCGACCGAGAGGCCGCAGAAGGTGGTGTAGAAGAACAGGATCCAGGTGCCGATGACGGTCATCGACCCGCCGCCGAGGACGTCGTTCAGACCGTAGGCGGCCATGTTGTACCAGCGCACCGGACGGGTCGGGTGCGTCGGCATCGCGGGCGTTGCGGCGATGGGGTCGGTCACGGGCGGTCCTCCTGCTGCCCCGGTCGATGCCGGGGAAGTCGTTCTTTGGTTGCGAGGCGATGGTGCGTGCCGCGCGTCACGCTCAGCTCATAATGACAGGCGCGCGTCTCGAGGAGCGGCGGCTGAGCGCGCTCGAAGACCGGGTAGAGGCCGA
>CAMLNY010000360.1 GCA_946481405.1 uncultured Brevundimonas sp.
TGATGCCCGGATCGTTCAGAAGCCGCTCGCGATCCGCATCGTCGAACTTCGCGACCTTGTCCGGATCGAACCCGGCGAATGCGGCCCTCAGGCTCTCGCGTTTCCTCAGGATGGTGATCCACGCCAGCCCGGCCTGGAACCCGTCCAGCACCAGCTTCTCCCACAGCGCCCGGGCGTCATACTCCGGCACGCCCCATTCGGTGTCGTGATAGTCGCAGTACAGCGGGTCGGTCCCGCACCAGGCGCAACGTCCGGGAGAGTCGGTCATGGCACGCAGGCTATCGACCCCTCCATCTTTCGTCATCCTCCGGCAAGCCGCGCCTTGGCGGCGCAGACCGGAGGACCCAGCGACGCCGCAGCGAAGCGGAGGCGATGGTTCCTCGGCACCGACGACAGGGTCCGCGACAGGTTGGCTGCCACGCGCCGCCCTCCGGGTCGCGCTCTCGCGCGCCGCTGGGTCCCCCGGTCTCCGCTGCGCTTCGCCGGAGGATGACGAAAAAGGGCTCAGGCCATCCAGGCCGGCCTGACCGCCGTCACCGCCCGCCCATCCACCGTCAGTTCGCCCTCGATCCGGTCCAGCCGCACCAGCGCCATCGCCGCGCCGTCGCGGCCGGACAGCACCTCTCCGGCCCGCAGGTCGCCGTTCAGCACCTCGGCGCCCGGCGCCGGCGCCGGCCCGTCGAACGTCAGCGGCAGCATCCGCTTCTTCACCTCGCCGCGTCGCTTCATGCGAGAGGTGGTCTCCTGACCGACAAAACAGCCCTTCTGGAAGTCGATGCCGTTCAGCAGGTCGAAGTTCGCCTCGATCGGATAGGTCCCTTCGTCAGCGTCCCGCGTCGGATCGGGCACGCCGACCAGCAGGCGCCGCCCCTGCCACAGGTCCTCGTCCGCATCGGCGGCATGTTCGCCAATGGCCCGGCCGCCCAGCCGGGGATCGCGCGGGTCGGCGACGAATCCGTCCGCCACGCCGGGCCAGCTGACGAACACCAGCCGGTCGTCCGCTGCGATCTCTACCTTGGCTCTGAGCCGGTATATCGACAGCCGCTGCATCAGGGCGTCGCGCTTCTCCGCCGCCACATCCAGCACCACCGCCTCCTCCTCGCCCCACAGGAACAGGTCGAACAGGAGCCGTCCCGGCGGCGACAGCAGGGCGCCGAAGCGCAAGGTCCCTGCCGCCAAGGTCTCCACGTCCTGCGTCAGCAGATTGTGCAGGAAGGGTCGGGCGTCCGGCCCGGCCGCCCGGATCAGGGCGCGACTGTCGAGGCGGGCGATGCGGTTGGTCATGCGGATCAGATAAGGCGTGCGCACTGAGAAGGGGAGGGGATCGCCTCACGCCCGCCACGAGAGAATCCGTATACGGTGCGCCCATGGCCGCCCGCTTTCCCATTCTCTACATCGCCGAGGCGGACGCCGAAGCCGCCGTCCTGTCTTCCGGCGCGCTCGCGCACTTGGTGGAGGCCATCCCGACGGCCGAATTCACCATCGTCGGTTCGGCGGCGTCCGCCCCGCTGTTCGCCGACACCCCGCGGCTGCGCCGCCTGATCGTGCTGGACAAGACGGGCCGCTGGGACTGGATCGCCCTGTGGAACCAGGTGCGCGACACCAAATGGGGTCTGGTCGTCGACATGCGCGGCACCAAATTCTCCGAACGCCTGCGTCGTCAGAAGCGGGCCGTGCGTGGCCGCGATCTGCCGGGCCTGCATGCCGTGGAGCAGGCCGCCCGCATCCTCCACCTCGACGAGATCCCGGCGCCGCGCCTGTTCTTCGCCGAGGAGACGACGGCCGCCGTGGACGCCCTGATCGGGTCCGACGACGCGCCGATCCTCGCGGTTGGCCCCGGCGTCGACTGGATGGGCAAGCGCTGGCCCGCCGAACGCTTCGCCAAGGTCGCCGGACCCTTGCTGGCCGACGACGGCCCGCTGGCCGGCGGTCGCCTGATGATCGTAGGCGAGGACGCCGATCGCGACGCCGCCCACACCATCCGTCTGGCCGTGCCGCGCAATCGCGTCATCGAACTCCAGGGCAAGCTGACCCGGCTCCAGACGGCGGCCGCCCTGTCGCCCGCGGCCGCCCCGCCCCCCGCGCCGGCCCCTGTCGCTGCAGCCCCGCCCGCACCGCCGCCCTGTCGCGCGCTGCCCTCTATGTCGGCGCCGACTCGATCTGGACCCAGCTGGCCGTGGCCGCCGGGGTCCCCTCGGTCGGGGTCTTCGGCCCGTCGGACGACAGCCTCGTCGGCCCCTGGCAGGGCGTCTCCATCCGCGGCGAACGGTCGGTGGAGGAGTTTCGCGCCATCGACCCCAACCTCAACCAGGCCATCCACCACATGCTGGGCCTGCCCGCCGACCGGGTCCTGCGCGCCGCGCGCGGCCTGCTGGCGAAAAAATCTGACGCTCCGAACCAGGCGCCCCGAATTCCTGACGTATAATGGTTCGAGAGGGTCCGACTGTCCGGACGCTTCGGACTCTTCGGACGCTTCGGACGGTGTTTTCGCCGTCCGGGTTTCCGGACGGGTTGGACGGGTCGGACGGGTTGGACTGTGTTTTTCGGACCGGATCGCCCCATGA
This sequence comes from uncultured Brevundimonas sp., assembly GCA_946481405.1. The sequence goes on from CAMLNY010000360.1 coordinate 2,565, forward strand.
CCCAGACCTATGACCTGATCGTTCGCGGCGGCGAGGTGGCGAACCACGCCGGGCGGGGTCCGGCCGACGTCGGCGTACGCGACGGCAAGATCGCCTTCATCGGCGATCTGGGCCAAGCCTCGGCCGGCGAGGTCGTCGACGCGGCCGGCCTGACGGTCATCCCGGGCATCATCGATACCCAGGTCCACTTCCGCGAGCCGGGTCTGGAGTGGAAGGAAGACCTCGAGACGGGCTCTCGCGCAGCGGCCCTCGGCGGCGTCGTCGCCGTGTTCGAGATGCCGAACACCAATCCCAACACCACCGATCCGGCAACGCTGGAGGACAAGCTCAACCGCGCCCGCGACCGGATGTGGACCGACCACGCC
>CAMLNY010000361.1 GCA_946481405.1 uncultured Brevundimonas sp.
TTGTTTTGCTGCCGTCCCGGCGCGGGCACAATTCGACGCTCCGCCATCCGCGCCCGAGAGGCCCAGCCCTTCTATTCGCTGGAAGAGGCGGCGGCGCAAACGGGAGCCTCCCTGCCGGTCGACCCCGGGATCGGCTCCGTTTACCCCTCAGGCCGGATCATCTACACGATGGAAGACCGCCTCTCGCGCTGGACCTATACGGGACGGCTCACCCTGACGCCGACGAACTCCGAGCGCCCTTTCTGGATCGATCGAACCGAATTCAGCGAAGCGCGCCGCCCCGATCCCGTGAATGCCCCTGAGTTTCCTGCAGCCCCGCGTTGACCGTCTGGGATCGGACGGCCGCATGGAGGTCGTCATGCAGCCGGGGGCGCTGGGCCGACTGCGCCCGCCCGTGTTGTTGCTCGGCCGCGACCTGTGCAGCTACGCCCTGTTCGATCCTGGCGCCCTGCCGCGCGGCCAGCAGCGCCGCGCCGCTCTGATCTACGCCCACACCAACGGCCCCTATCTGGAAACCGGCAGCCTGGTCCTGCCGACCGGCAAAAGTCTCGGCGTCTGGTGGTGGGATCTCGCGCGCGTGCGCGAGCCGATGATCGCCCGCTATGGTCGCATGCGGCCTGTCATTCGACCGGAGTCCCTCGCTGTCCATCGCGGCGTCGGCTGGCGTATTCTGAGCATCGCCAAGGGCTATGAAGCCCAGCTGTGGGACGGAGAGACGCTCAAGGTCTCCTCCTGGCGCAAGGCGCGCTTCGACGAGCGCGCCTGGTCTGACCTGACCCGGCTGCACTCCACCGGCGACGAGGCTCCCGCGGCGCCGCCTCCGCCGCAGGTGCTGCCGGTCAACATCGACGGTCAGGCGTTCGGCCTGTCCAGCGTGGAGCTTTCTCGCGAACAGGCGGCCGTTCTCGGCGCCGGCGCGCTCGCCACCGTCGCTCTGGCGACCGCCCTCTATCTGTTCGGCACTGTCCTGAGCCTGAACAACGAAACGCGCGAGGTGTCGAAGCAGACTCTGGAGATCGTCGCCGCCACGCCGACCGTCACGGCGGGCTCCGGCCGGGCCGACGACGCGCGTCTGGCGGCCTTCCAGTCGATCGCAAGGGAGACCAGTCCCCTGACCGCCGCAGGCGCCGCGATCGGCGCAGCGGCCCTGTACGATCTGTCCCCGACTGCTCTCGACGCGGAGGTCGACACCCTGTCGATGACCCTGCCAGCCGCGGCGGGCGAGCATCTGGACGAACTGGTCGCGGAGCTGGAGGGCTCCGGCTACTTCTCCGACATCCGGCCGCGCATCGAACCGACGACGCGCAACCTGATCATCGAGATGACCGTCATCGGCGATCAGGTCCCGGCAGGTACCGGATAAAGCGACAGTCCGCGCCCTCCACCCTCAGCCGCATGACCGGTTCGGTGTTGCGGGTGATGATCGCCTCCCCCGGCGCGCAGGCCCCGGCCTCGTCGATGGCCAGGGCGGGCGTCAGGGCGTAACCCCAGCCCTCGCGCAGGGTCAGGGTTCGCTCCGTCGCGTCCTTCGGCTCCGCACCCGCGGAAAGAAGGGTGATCGCCGATCCCGAACGGTTCGCCTCGCGCCGCAGCTGCAGCACGTCGCGCTGGAAATCGAAGAACACCGACTGGGCGACTGTCTGGTCCAACAGCCGCGCGCCGTTCGGAAGGATGATGGCGGTGGCCAGGGCCATGATGGCCAGGACCACCAGGATCTCGATCAGGCTGAAGCCGTCCCGTCCGATCCTAGCGCGTGGCGCTGGTGACATCGGCGTTGATCCCGTCGCCGCCGGGCGTGCCGTCCGCGCCGTAGCTCATGACCTTCGGCTTGATCTCGCCCGCCGGCCCCTGCAGCCCGCCGTCGGCGCCGGGCGTGGTCGGAGCGCCGGTGGAGGCGGTCGGCGCCTCATAGATGTAGGGTCGGCCCCACGGATCGACGGGCAGCTTTTCGCTCAGATAGGGGCCGTACCAGCCGTTGACCGTGGCCGGATCGGCCGCGACCAGAAGGTTGAGACCTTCCTGGGTCGTCGGCAGGCGCCCGATGTCCAGACGCATCGTCTCCAGCGCCGCTTCCAGCGACCGGATCTGCAGGCTGGCGGTGCGCGTCTTGGCCCGGTCCAGTTGCGAGAACAGGCGCGGCCCGACGACCGCGACGATCATGGCGATGATCGCCAGAACGACCAGGATTTCCAGCAGGCTGTAGCCGGCCCGAATGGCACGGCTTTCGCTACGCCGGGCGCGCGGCCCGAAACGTGACCTGAAATCGACATTGTGCTTGGTCATCACGGTATTCGAACTCATCAGCCGGGGGGCGTCCGGACGCATATGCCGTTCCAAACTCTAAGCTATTCCCCGTTTTCCATCGCTGGTATAGCGGGGCGCGAAAACATGGTCGATCCGAAAGATGCCGTTTTGGGGGCGCTGGGCGATCCGCGATCGGCACTCACGGTAGAACCTTGCCTTTGACGATAGTCGAAACCGTCACGGTCCGGACGCGGACCTATGTCGCCGCGCTCAACGCGCGCCTGGCCCGTACGACGCCGCGGGAGCGCCTGTTGCTGGGCGTCCTGGTTGGCGGCGCGATCCTCTATGCGCCGGTGGCTGCCCTCGAGGCCCGCGACAACGCCGAAACCGCCTATGCCGACGCCCTGGTCGCCCGCGACACCGCCCGCCGCGCGCGGGTCCAGGCGATCAGCGCCACCAACCGCGCGGCCCATGAGCTGGCCCTGCGCGACATGGACGACTGGGGTTTCGAAGGCAGCAATCTCGATATCGTTCGTGTACGGATCGAACAGTCCCTTTCCGACGCCGCCGCCGACGCCGCCCTGACCGGCGTGGCGATCGAGACCAGCGACGCCGGCGTGACGACCGGTCCGGTGACGTGGGTCTCGGCCCAGGTCCAGGGCGACCTTCTCTGGACCCCCAC
>CAMLNY010000362.1 GCA_946481405.1 uncultured Brevundimonas sp.
GACGGCAAGGTGCGGCTGGAGGAGCTGGCCTGCGACGGCTGTATGGTCGCCACCCCCGCCGGATCGACCGCCTACAACCTCTCGGCCCACGGCCCGATCATCCCGCTGGACGCCCGGATGCTGGCCCTGACGCCCATCAGCGCCTTCCGCCCCCGTCGCTGGCGCGGGGCCTTGCTGTCCCACCGCGCGCGGGTCGAGTTCGAGGTGCTGGAGGCCGACAAACGCCCGGTCAGCGCCGTGGCTGACGGTCTGGAGATCCGCCGCGTGGTCAAGGTGGCGGTCAAGGAGCGCCGCGACGTCGGCCTGACCATGCTGTTCGACGCCGGCCGCTCGTTCGAGGAACGGGTGCTGGCGGAGCAATTCACCGGGTGAACCCGTAAGTCACGGGTTCTTAAGGGCCTCCATGCATCCTGAGGCTGTCAGTCCTCAGGAGTTCATCGTGAGCAACCCGGCCCAGGTCATTCGCCCGCCCAACATGCTCCGCGCCAAGGTCGGCGGCGGTTTCGGCGGCATCAATGCCGACGCCATCGCCAAGGCCGAAGAGGCCCTGAAGGCCATGTCCAGCCAGTTCAGCGTCTGGCTCCAGGACGAGATCAACAAGCTGGACGCCGCCCAGGCCGCGATCCGCGCCGAGGGCTACAACGCCCAGACTGCAGAAGGCCTGTATTTCCGCGCCCACGATCTGAAGGGCCTCGGCGCCACCTACCAGTATCCGCTGGTCACCCGCCTCGCCGGTTCGCTGTGCAAGCTGCTGGACGATCCGGCCAGACGCCTGAACGCCCCGATGAAGCTGATCGACGCCCACATCGACGCCATCCGCGCCGTGGTCCGCGACCAGATCCAGACCGACGACCACCCCACAGGCCGCGTCCTGTCGGAAACCCTTGAAGCCGAAGTCGCCGCCCACCGCGCCGCCTGAGAACCCTCTCTCAGAGGGAGAGGGCTTGAGCGTCCAAGAGCGTCAGCGATTGGAAACGCCAAAGGGTGAGGGGTTACGGTGCGTCCGACCTCCCCCCTCGCCTTTTCACGCTTTCGGCCGAGACGCATCGCTTCGCTGTCCGAACCTCAAGCCCTCTCTCTCTGGGAGAGCGTTTTTCCTTGTTGTTAGGCGCGGATCGTCCGAATCCGCGTTTGAAATCAACGCCCGCCTCTAGCGAAAGCCCTTATCGCAGACGCCCCTGAAAACGCGCGTACACTTTGGGCCCGGTCTTTGACAATCGAGGAGAGCTCACCACGGCGCCGATCCGTCCGACTTCGTCAGAGCGGACACTTTCCGAGCCGACAACCTCTTGAAATCGCTCAGGCGACTAGTCGTTTCGTCCGTTTCGTCATGGTGTTTTTCGTCCGGACAAACCGGACGAAACCCGCGCTCAAGCGGCGAGCGCCCGGCGTCGCCGAGCGTTAGCGCACCAAGAGCGCGCTCAAGCAGCGAGGCGCCGCGCGTCGAGTACTAGACCACCAAGAGATCCTCAGGCTGCGTTGGCCGCCGACAACCGGCCCGGGTTCTGCGCCGGCTGGTCCAGCCGCTCCATCAGATAGGCCAGATCCTCGCGCGGCGCGTTCGGCCGCTGGGTCAGGAACCGCTCCAGCATCCGCTCGCGGAACGCCTCGCCCGAGGTGTCCGCGCCCTCGGCCGACAGCTGACGCCAGGTATCGACCCCGGCGCGGAAGGCCTGGAACAGGCGCGGCGGCAGGCCGGCCCGGTCATAGATCGCCTTCAGCCCCAGAGGGCCCGCGTCGTGCACCATCAGCCAGGCCCGCTGATGCGGCGTCGAGGACAGTTCGGCCACGCCATATTCGAACAAGGTCATCTTGCCCCGCGCCAGCGCCCGCAGCAGCAGGGACGCCGTCAGCGCCTTCCTCGCATTCAGCTGGGCCATGAAGGTCGCCAGATCGGCCGTCGCTCCGGCCTGATCGATCAGGTCGACCGTGGCCCGCTCGCGCGCAAAGCTCGACAGCCGGATCGCCGTCTCGGGCGCGACCGCATGGCGGGTGATCAGGTGCTCGCGCACCGCATCCGACGCGAGCGCCACCAGCCGCTCGGTGATGCCCAGCGGCAAGACCTGGCGATAGGCCAGCGCCGCGACGACTTCCGCGCTCTCGCCGAACCGGTCGACAACCTTGCCCATGGCGCTTTCGGACAGATCGGCGTTGTCGTTCGACGCCAGCGTCCGCACCGAGGCCTGGCAGCCGTCCGAGGCCAGCACGTCGGCCACGTCGCGCGACACCTTCGGCCGGCCGGCGATGGCGACCTGACGCACGGCCGATCCGGCCCGCACGATCTCGATCAGGTCCGCATCGGTGAACACCGGCGACGATCCGATGATCGGCAAGGCGATCGAGTCGACGTCGGCGGCCAGGATCCGCGCCACATCGTGCGGCATCAGGTCCGAGCTCTTCAGGGTGATCGCCAGCGCCCGCCGCACCAGCTCGGCGGCGTCATTGGCCAGCACCCGCAGGATCTTCTGCGCCGCCTCGCGATCCTCGTCGCTCAGATCGACCCGGTCGATGCTGCGGCACAGCTTGTGGGCCGCCGAGGCCCGCTCGTCGTCGTCGGTCGCCTTGATCAGGCGGCGGATGTCGAACTCGGTCAGACGGGCGCGGTGGGCGGTCATGGGGCTCTATCAGGCGAGTCGCTGGGCTTGCGCATCACCGTGGGCCTGCAGGCTTAACGCCCGGTTTACCAAGGCCGGATCAGGCCCCGGTTTCGGCCTGCGGCGAGAAGGCACCGCCGAAGCCGCCCGCCTTGCCGTCGCCGTCCTGCCCGAGCAGCAGGGCCAGCAGGCTCTGATCCTGCTTCAGCCGGTCCAGGCGCGCGGCCAAAGCCTGATCCTGTTCGCTCAGCAGCGGCGCCTGCGGCCCGGTCGGCGCGACCACGCCCCCCTCGCCCGCCGTGCGCTGCAGGTTGGCATGCACCTCGG
>CAMLNY010000363.1 GCA_946481405.1 uncultured Brevundimonas sp.
CCGACCGGGGACGCGCAGAGGCCCTGGCCCGGTCGCTTCAGGCCGAGGCCGACGGCCTGCGTCACCAGCCGCCCCGGAGGCCGTCGTGATCGCCATCCCTCCGGCCCCGCCGCCGGTCATAGAGGTGCGCTGCGAGGGCGCCCTGTGGCGGCTGGCCTCCACCGACGGCCTGCTGTCCGGCGCGTTCCGCGACCGTCGCGCGGCCTTGGGATGCGCCCGCGACGAGGCGGAGGCGCATCCCGGCTATGTCGTGCTGAGGGAGCCCTAGCCCATCGTCGGGATGACGAAGGAGCTGTCGGCGTGCTCCAGATCGCTGTCCGGCCAGCGGGCGGTGACGGTCTTGACCTTGGTCCAGAACTTCACGCCCTCCATGCCGTGCTGGTTGGTGTCGCCGAAGGCCGAGCGTTTCCAGCCGCCGAAGGTGTGATAGGCGACCGGCACCGGGATGGGCACATTGATGCCGACCATGCCGACGTTGACGCGGGCGGCGAAGTCGCGGGCCGCGCGGCCGTTCTGGGTGAAGATGGCGACGCCGTTGCCGTACTGGTGCTTCGACGGCAGGCTCAGGGCCTCCTCGAAGCTCGCGGCGCGGACGATCTGCAGCACGGGGCCGAAGATCTCTTCCTTGTAGCTATCCATCGTCGGGGTGACGTGGTCGAACAGGGACGGGCCGACGAAATAGCCCTTCTCGTGTCCCTGCAGGGTGAAGCCCCGGCCGTCGACGACCAGTTCGGCGCCGTCCTTGACGCCCTGGTCGATCCAGCCCTCGACACGGGCCTTGTGCTGGGCCGTCACGACCGGGCCGTAGTGGGCCGAGGCGTCGGTCGAGACGCCGACACGGAGCGTATCGATCTCGGCGACCATCCGCTCGCGCAGCTCATCCGCCGTCTTCTGGCCCACCGGCACGACGACCGGCAGGGCCATGCAGCGTTCGCCGGCCGACCCGAAGGCGGCGCCGGCCAGATCCTTGATGACCTGATCCATGTCCGCGTCGGGCAGGACGATGCCGTGGTTCTTCGCCCCGCCCATGGCCTGGACGCGCTTATTGTTGGCCGCGCCGGTCTGGTAGACGTAGTGGGCGATGTCGGACGAACCGACGAAGCTGACGGCGTGGATCTGGGGGTGGGTCAGGATGGCGTCGACCGCCGCCTTGTCGCCGTGGACGACGTTCAGCACGCCGTTCGGGGCGCCGGCTTCCATCATCAGTTCGGCCAGACGCACCGGCACCGACGGATCGCGCTCCGACGGCTTGAGGATGAAGGTGTTGCCCACCGCGATGGCCACGCCGAACATCCACATCGGGATCATGGCCGGGAAGTTGAACGGGGTGATGCCCGCGACGACGCCCAGCGGCTGACGCATCGAATAGACGTCGATGCCGGGGCCCGCGCCCCAGGTGTATTCGCCCTTCAGCGCATGCGGGATGCCGAAGGCGAACTCGATGACCTCCAGGCCCCGCTGAATGTCGCCTTTCGAGTCGGCGATGACCTTTCCGTGCTCCGAGGAGAGCAGTTCGGCCAGCTCGTTCATGTTCGCCTCGACCAGGCGTTTGAACTCGAACATCACGCGGGCGCGGCGTTGCGGATTGGTCGAGGACCAGCCTTCGAAGGCGTTCTGGGCGGCCTGGACCGCGCGATCCATCTCCTCGACCGAGGCCAGCTGGACCCGGGCCTGAACCTCGCCGGTGTTCGGATTGAAGACGTCGCCGAACCGGCCCGAGCCGCCGGGGAAGGACGCGCCGTCGATGAAATGGTGGATGTCGCGCATGGCGGCGTTTCCTCGGAAGTCAGACTGTTCTTGTTGAGCGGCGGTTTAGCGCGGGAAGGTCGGCGGCGAAACCCAATCCTCCGGTGGCCTGCGAACGTCTCGGGTGTGCGTCCGACGTCCGGCGGGATCGGTCCTAGCGCTTGCGCCGGCCAGACGGGCGCTCGCGGCCGACGTCGGCCCCGGCGCGCGTGAGGTCGAAGCAAAAGGCGGCTCCGCCCAGCCCGCTTCGGTCGACCGACAGCATTCCGCAGTGGCTTTCGATGATCTTTCTGGTGATCGTCAGGCCAAGGCCCAGACCGGAAGCCTTGCGACTGGAGAGGGGGCGAAAGGCCCGCTCTGCCTCCCCGGGCGTCATTCCCCGTCCGCTGTCCTCGACCCTGACTTCATACCTGTCGCTCGCTGAAGCCCGTCCTGTGACGCGAACGAGCGCCGCTTCGGACTCCTGAGCCGCCTCCGCACCGTTCCGAACCAGGTTGACGATGACCTGCTGGATCTGGACACGATCGGCCAGCACCTCGTCGCCTTCGGCTTCGACCGAAACCTCGATCTTCACGTTCAGATCCGCCCCGATCAGGGCCAGCATCTCCTCGAGGTCCGCGAGGATCACGCTGACCCGCTCGACGCCGAGGCTGCGCGCGTCATCGACAAGATACTCCCGCAGGTGACGTATGATCGATCCTGCGCGCAGCAGCTGGGCCTCGGCCAGTTCGACCGGCGTCTGGGCGCTGCGATCGACCAGCGCGGACCGGCCGATCGCGGACTTCGCCGCGTGCAGATAGGTCGTGGCGGCGGTGAGCGGCTGGTTCAGCTCATGGGCCAATGAGGCCGCCATCTCCCCGAGGGCGTTGATGCGCCAGACATGGTGAAGCTGTGATTGCAAGGCGCGGGCTTCGGCCTCGGCACGCGCCAGTTCCTGGGCGTGGAGGCGGCGCTCGGAGATGTCGCGGATATTGGCGTGGACGCGGGTGAGGCCATTGTCCTGGGTGATCGACATCCACAACTCTATGTCCAGCGCCGAACCGTCCTTCCTCACGCAGGGGAGCTCCAGTCGTCGTCCCAGGCGGGCCGCGCCGCTTTCGCGCCAGCGTCTCATCCCCTCCTGATGCGGAACCCGGTACGCTTCGGGAATGATGAGGGTGACATCGGCCCCGA
>CAMLNY010000364.1 GCA_946481405.1 uncultured Brevundimonas sp.
GGGTGATCTCCTCTTCCTGCATGAAGTCGGGTTCGGGGACGTTGAGGACGTTCAGGCTCATCAGAACGCCTCGGCCGGCATCTGCATCAGGACCTCGGCGCCGGTCTTCAGCTTCTTCAGATGGGCTTCGGCGTCCGGCAGGATGCGTTCGACGAAGTAGCGGCCGGTCTGCATCTTGGTGACGTAGAAGGGGTCGTCCGAACCGGCGTCGATCCTGGCCTGAGCCGCCTTTGCCATCTGCGCCCAGAGGTAGGCGAGCGCCGTCAGGCCGAACAGGTTCAGGTAGTCGGTCGAGGCGGCGGCGGCGTTGTCCGGATTGGCCATGCCGTTCTGCATCAGCCACATGGTCGCCGCCTGCAGCTTCTTCTTGGTGTCGGCCAGACCGTCGACGAAGGGCTTCACCGGACCCTCGGCGCCGTTCTCCGCCACGAAGGCGTCGATGTCGGCGAACCAGCTCATGATGGCGCGACCGCCGTTCGACGGCAGCTTGCGGCCCACCAGATCCAGCGCCTGGATGCCGTTGGTGCCCTCGTAGATCATGGTGATGCGGGCATCGCGAAGGTACTGTGACGCCTGGAAATGCTCGGTGTAGCCCGAGCCGCCGTGGACCTGCATGCCCAGCGACGCGACGTGGAAGCCCTTGTCGGTCAGATAGGCTTTCAGGACCGGCGTGATCAGGCCCATGTAGTCCTTGGCCTTTTGCGCGGTGGCCTCGTCGGCGGACTTCTCGAGATCGGCCTGGAGCGCGGTCCACAGGATGAAGGCCTGGCCGCCTTCGACGAAGGCCTTGGCCTCCAGCAGCATGCGGCGGACGTCAGGGTGAACCATGATGCTATCGGCCGGGCCGTCCGGGTTCTTCGGTCCGGTCAGGCTGCGGCCCTGGATGCGGTCGTGGGCGAACTCCAGCGCGGCCTGATAGGCGGCGGCGCCGATGGCCAACCCTTGCAGGCCGGTGCCGAGACGCGCCTCGTTCATGACCACGAACATGTTGTTCATGCCCCGGCCTTCCTCGCCGATCAACCAGCCGGTCGCGCCGTCGTACTGCATGACGCAGGTGGCGTTGCCGTGGATGCCCATCTTGTGCTCGAGGCCGGTGCACATCAGCGAGTTCCGCTCGCCCAGCGAGCCGTCCTCGTTGACCATGAACTTGGGCACGAGGAACAGCGACAGGCCCTTGATGCCGGCCGGGGCGCCTTCGACGCGAGCCAAGACGGTGTGGATGATGTTGTCGGCGAAGTCGTGCTCGCCGGCCGAGATCCAGATCTTCTGGCCGGTGATCTTGTAGCTGCCGTCGCCGTTGGGCACGGCCTTGGTGCGGATCATGCCGAGGTCGGTGCCGCATTGGGGCTCCGTCAGATTCATGGTCCCGCCCCACTCGCCGGTGGCCATTTTGGGCAGGTATTTGGTCTTCAGCTCGTCCGAGGCGTTGGCGTGGATGCCCGCGTAGGCGCCCGCGGTCAGGCCCGGATACATGGAGAAGGCGGCCGAGGCGCCGGCGGTGAACTGGCCGAACGCCATGCCGACGACGGCCGGCATGCCCTGACCGCCGTAGGCCGGGTCCGCCGACAGGGCGGGCCACCCGGCCGCAACCATGGCCTGATAGGCTTCCTTCCAGCCCTTGGGGCCGGTGACGACGCCGCCCTCGGCCCAGTGGCAGCCTTCCTTGTCGCCCGAGTGGTTAATCGGAGCGATGACTTCCTCGGCGAACTTCGCGCCTTCCTCCAGGATCTGACCGACCAGGTCCGAGGAGATGTCCTCGAAGCCCGGCTGGTTCGTGTAGCGGTCGATCTCCAGAACCTCGTTCAGGATGAAGGTCAGGTCGCGGACGGGCGCCTTGTAGGCCATGGGGTCAGGCTCTCAGCTTGAACGGATGATGGGCGTGGTTGTCGAGGTGTTCGCGCAGCACCGAGGCATACTCCTCGGCGCCGGGCAGAAGGTCGGGACGCTGTTCGGACAGACGGGCTTCCATGGCCGCGCAGGCTTCCTCGGCCGTCTGGATGGCGGCGTCGAGATCCTCGCGCTGCTGCTTCAGGGCCTCGATCTGGGCGCGGTGGCGACGCAGGGCGATCGCCATCTGATGGGTGTTACCGTCCTTGCGGTCGTACAGATCCAGCATGTCCTGGATCTCGGTCAGGGTGAAGCCGATGCGACGGCCGCGCAGGATAAGCTTCAGCCGGGCGCGGTCGCGGGCGTCATAGACGCGGGTCTGGCCCTTGCGGGCCGGGGTCAGGAGGCCCTTGTCCTCGTAGAATCGAAGGGCGCGCGCGGTCGCCCCGAACTCCCGACAGAGCTGGCGGATCGAATAGGTGCGATGATCGTCGGCGGTCGCCATGAGTGACGACATAGCTCAAACTTGACGCGGACGTAAAGGGAAGCTTTTCAGGTTCGATGGCGCGCAAACATGTCAATGACGCGGGCACGGCCAAACGCGACTTGCCGCAGAAGACCTGCGTCTGCTGCGGCAAAGCGTTCGTTTGGCGAGCCAAATGGGCCCGCGATTGGGATCAGGTGAAGTTCTGTTCGGAGCGCTGTCGGCGCGCCGGGATCAACGACGGCCCAGCACGACCGGGATCGTGATGGCAAGCAGGGCGAGGTTGGTCAGGGCCAGGCCGACGTCGAGGCTGAAGGCGTGGACGGCGAGCATCACGGTCTCCAGCGCGACCAAGCCGGCGGCCGAGACCAGCAGGGGCCAGCGGCCGAGCTTCCACGACAGCAGCGGGGCGATCATGCCGAGCGCGAGAACGACCTCGACGATGCCGACGCCGCGCACGAGGTTTTCGCTGACCAGAGCCGGCCAGTTCATCAGGGCGACCAGATTGTCGAGCGGCTCGGTCAGCTTGGCGTAGCCGGCGGCGAAGAAGAACATCGCGGCCCAGCCCTGCAGGGTCCAGAGGGCGAGGTTGCGATAGCCGGCGATGG
>CAMLNY010000365.1 GCA_946481405.1 uncultured Brevundimonas sp.
GATCCGGGCGACAACCTGGACGACTGAGCCGGCCGGGGGCGACCCCGGCCGGCTTTCTCTTGCGCGCAGCCGGACGCAGGCGACCGGCCATACACGTCTGGCGAGAGCGGTTGAGCACGTCAGCCGATCTTCATAGGCTGGCTCTCATGTCGCGCGACGCCGTTGATCTGTCAGCCGTTCTGGAGACCCTGTCGCCGCTCGACAGGGCGATCCTGCGCGGCGCCGGCCGGGGGCTGAGCTCCAAACAGATCGGGCCGCTGGTCGAGCGTTCGCATCACACCATCGACGACCGGCTGAAGGTGCTGAAGCGTCGTCTGGGCGCCGTCGATCGCGCCATGGCCGGGCGGATGCTGCTGACCTACGAGGCGGGTCTGGATCCCCTCAAGGATTGGGGTACCCAGGCATTGGGTCTGGCCCCGGCAGATGCGTCATCCTCCTCTCCCGTGACGGGAGGCGATGGTCATGAACTCGGAAACGACGGCGGGTCTGGCCCCCGACAACATCTATCCGGAACGGCCCCGGGCGCCGGTGACGCCGTTCGACGTGGAGCCGCTGTCGCCGTCGGACGTACAGCATATCCGAGCGCTGAAGCAGGCCTTCGAGACCCGCTTCCCGCCCCTTCCGCTGGACCGCTCGGACGTGCTGATCCTCAGCTGGGCCGAGATCGAGCGCCAGTTCCTGGATCTGTGCGCGCCGTGGGATCAGCAGGAGCCCTGCTACGAGATCCGCAAGGCCGCCCAGATCTCGCGGCACGAGTCGCCGGAACAGACGATCCGCTGGCTGTTCACCCTGGCGCGGGCGGCGACCGACATCGATACGCCGGAGCCCGTCTGGGGTTCCGGAGATTCGATCCCCATGCCCTGAGTCCCGTGGGGCTGGCCGCAGTCGTCATGGGCGGGGCGACAGGCCTGACGGTGATCTTCGCCGGGCTGATGCAGTGCCTCGCCCTGGTCCAGCAGATTCTCGAGCGGGCCTGAGACCGGCCCGCGCCCGCCGATCACTCGGCGGGCGCGGCTTCCTGACCCTGGGTGTGGTGCTGGCTGGCGAACATGCCGCCCAGCCGGCGCCGCAGGAAGCCGGAGACGTCGTCGACGATGGTGAAGATCGGCGGGATGAACAGCAGCGACAGGAAGGTCGAGGAGATCAGTCCGCCCACGACCGCGATGGCCATCGGCTGACGAAATTCCACGTCGGCGCCCCAGCCCACGGCGACCGGGATCATGCCCGCGCCCATGGCGAAGGTGGTCATCAGGATCGGCCGCGCCCGCTTGTGGGCGGCGTCCATGATGGCGTCGATCCGCCTCATGCCTTCCTGTTCGGCGATGACGATGTAGTCGACCAGCAGGATGGAGTTCTTGGCCGCAATACCCATCAGCATCAGCACCCCGATCAGGGACGAAATCGAGAAGCTGGATCCGCCGATCATCAGGGCGACGAAGGCCCCGCCGATGGCGAGCGGCAGGGACGCCATGATGGTGATCGGGTACGCGAAGCTGCGGAACAGCAGCACCAGCACGGCGTACATCAGAAGGATGCCGGTCATGAAGGCGACAGCGAAGCCGCTGATCATCTCGGCGATGAACTCGGCGTCGCCTGCGGGGACCTGACGCACGCCCTCGGGCAGGTTCTGGACCGAGGGCAGCTTCTGCACCGCTGCCCCGGCCTCGCCGGAACGGATGCCGTCCAGCTCGGCCGTGATCGAGGCGATCCGCGAACGGTCCTGACGCAGCACCTGCGACGGCCCGGCGCCGAATGAGATGTCGGCCACGGCGCTCAGCGGCACGGCGCCGCCGGTCGCGGTCGGAACCCGCAGGTTCTCGATCACCGACAGGTCCTCGCGCGCGTCACGGGTCAGGCGCAGACGGATCGGCACCTGACGGTCCCCGAGATTGTACTTGGGCAGGTTTTGATCGACGTCGCCGATGGTGGCGACGCGGACGGCCTGGGAAATGGCGCTGGTCGAGACGCCCATCAGGGCGGCCTGATCCGGGCGCGGGGTCACGAGGATTTCCGGCCGCGCGATTGAGGCTGTGTTGACGACGTTGGCCAGGCCCGGGACGGTCCGCATCTCGGCCTCGACCTGACGCGCCGCGGCCTGAAGCGCCTCCCCGGAGTCTGACAGGATCGAGAAGGTGTAGCTGGTGCCGTCCGACGGTCCGCCGCCCTGGTTGGCGATGCCGGCGCCGATGCGGGCCCCTGGAATGTCCTTCCAGCCGTCCACCATGGTCCGGGCGAATTCCTGCTGGCTCAGCTGACGTTCGCCCTTGTCGACGAGGTCGGCGTAGACGTTGGCCTGATTGACCTCCTGACCGCCGATGGCGGCGAAGACCGAGGTGACGTCTTCTCGCGCGCGCAGGTCGCGGGTCAGGCGTTGAACGACGGCGTCCGTCTGTTGGAGGGTCGCGCCCGGCGGGAGTTCGACCGAGAAGCCGGCGCGGCCGACGTCGCCCGAGGGCGAGAACTCGAAAGGCACGCGCGTCGCCAGGAAGCCGCAGCCGATGAACAGGGCCGTGCCGATAGCGAAGACCTTCCAGCGGTTCTTCAGGCTCCAGCTCAGCGACTTGAGGTAGCCCGACATCCAGAAGGGATCGCGGTCCTCGTGCTTGTGATGCTTCAGCAGATAGGCGGCCATCAGCGGTGTCAGGGTCCGCGCCACGACCAGCGAGAAGGCCACAGAGACACAGGCGGCCAAAGCGAAGGCCTTGAAGAACTGGCCGATAATGCCCGGCATGAAGCCGACCGGCGCGAAGACGGCGATGATGGTCGCGGTCGTGGCCACGACGGCCAGACCGATCTCGTCAGCCGCCTCCATGGACGCGTTGTAGGGCGACTTCCCGTCCCGCATGTGCCGGACGATGTTTTCGATCTCCACAATGGCGTCGTCGACGAGGATACCGATGGTCAGCGACAGGGCCAGC
>CAMLNY010000366.1 GCA_946481405.1 uncultured Brevundimonas sp.
CGCTTGCATCTCTAGACGCGCGACAGAACAACCTGCCGGTCCAGCCAACAACGCTGATCGGCCGACAGCAGGAGATCGAGGCCGCGCGCGTCCTGTTCCAGCGCCCGGCGACCTTCGTCATGGGGGCCGCCAGGATCGACCAGCTGCCCGATCCGGACCTGCCCGAGATCGCCTTCGCCGGCCGGTCCAACGTCGGCAAGTCCAGCCTGATCAACGGGCTGGTCGGCATGCACAAGCTGGCCCGCGCTTCCAACGAGCCGGGCCGGACGCGCGAGGTCAACTTCTTCGATCTCCACGGCAAGATGCGTCTGGTCGACCTGCCCGGCTACGGCTGGGCCAAGGCGTCCAAGACGACGGTGAAGCAGTTCCAGAACCTCGGCCGCGACTATCTGCGCGGCCGGGTGACGCTGAAGCGGGTCTATCTGCTGATCGACAGCCGCCACGGGCTGAAGTCGGTCGACACCGAGGCGCTGGACGCGCTCGATCTCGCCGCCGTCAGCTACCAGATCGTCCTGACCAAGGCCGACAAGATCAAGGCGCACGAGCGGGTCTCCATGGCCGAGGCGACCCTGAAGGCCATCTCCAAGCGCCCGGCCGCCTTCCCCGCCGTGGCCGTGACCTCGGCCGAAAAAGGTCTTGGTCTGCCGGAGTTACGCGCCGAGATCATGCGCACGACGGAAGTGACGCTCTAGTCACCGCCGCCCCGACGCCCTAGGTGTCGCCCATGCCTCCCGCCGATACTCCTGCCGAAATCTTCAAGCGTGCACTCGCCCATGCGGCGCGCGCCTTGGCGGAGCAGTCGGAGTTGGAAGTCGTCTTCGGCTCGGACGGGCCCAGGCTGAACGCCGGCGTCCTGACCCTGCCCCACCCGCCGCGCAACGTCTCGGACGCCGAGAGCGCGACCATCCGGGGTCAGGCGGACCGGCTGGCCCTGCGTCTCGCCAACCATGACCCGGCCCTTCATTCGTCTCTTCGCCCCGCCGACAGCCGCGCCGCCGAGGTGTTCGAGGCGGTCGAACAGGCGCGGGTCGAGGCGCATGGCTCCACGGCCCTCGCCGGCGTCCGCAACAATATGAACGCGGCCCTGCTGACCCGTCTGGAGAAGATGGGCGCCCTGCGGGTCACCGAGGCCGACCGCGTCCCGGTCGCCGAGGCCGTGGCGTTGCTTCTGCGCGAACGCGTCACCGGACAGCGCGCCCCCGACGGCGCCGGCGCCATGCTCGACCTCGTCCGCACCGACATCGAGGCCAAGGCGCATGAGCCGCTCGACAAACTGGCCGCCGCCGCCGGCGATCAGGCCGCCTTCGGCAAGGCGCTGAGGGACGTTCTGCGGGCCCTCGACCTCGATCCCGGCGACGGTCGCGGCGACGACGCCTCCGAGGAGCAGGGCGAGGACGAACCCGATCCCCAGGAGCCTGAGGCCTCCGACGATCAGGACGACGAGGAGGACGAGGAGGGCGGCGAGGGCGGCCAGTCGATGGACGGCGCCTCGGACGATCGGACCTCGGAACAGGAGCGCGACGCCCGTCCGGACGGCGCCCCGGCCGAACGCGACGGCGACGCCGCCGACGACGGTCCGGACGTGGCCGAGGGCGCCCTGCCGAACCGTCAGGAAAATGCCGACGACGGTCGCCAGATCGATGTCTACAGGGTCTTCACCACCGCCTATGACGAGGTCGTCGACGCCGCCGACCTGTGCGACCCGATGGAGCTGGAGCGCCTCCGCTCCTTGCTGGACCAGCAGCTGACCGTCCTGTCCTCCGTCGTCGCCCGTCTGGCCAACAAGCTGCAGCGCCGGCTGATGGCGCAGCAGAACCGGTCGTGGTCGTTCGACCTCGAGGAAGGGGTGCTGGACACCGCCCGCCTGACCCGCGTCATCACCGATCCGACCAGCCCCCTGTCGTTCAAGATGGAGTCCGAAAGCCCGTTCCGGGACACGGTGGTGACCCTGCTGCTCGACAATTCCGGCTCCATGCGCGGCCGGCCGATCATGGTGGCGGCGGTCTGCGCCGACATCCTGGCGCGGACGCTGGAGCGTTGCGGGGTCAAGGTCGAGATCCTCGGCTTCACCACCCGCGCCTGGAAGGGCGGACAGGCGCGCGAGGCATGGATCACGGCGGGCAAGCCGTCGATGCCCGGCCGCCTGAACGACCTCCGACACATCATCTACAAGGCCGCCGACGCGCCCTGGCGCCGGGCCAAGAAGAACCTCGGCCTGATGATGCGCGAGGGGCTGCTGAAGGAAAACATCGACGGCGAGGCCCTGACCTGGGCGCACGACCGGCTGAAGGCACGGCCGGAAAGCCGCCAGATCCTGATGGTCATTTCCGACGGTTCGCCGGTGGACGATTCCACCCAGTCGGCCAACGCCGCCCTCTATCTCGACAAGCATCTGCGCAAGGTGATCGAGGACATCGAGACCCGATCCCCGGTCGAGTTGATCGCCATCGGCATCGGCCACGACGTGACCCGCTGGTACCGCCGCGCGGTGACCATCGTCGATGTCGAGCAACTGGGCGGGGTCATGATCGAGAAGCTGGCCGAACTGTTCGACGCCGCGCCCAAGGAGACCGGCAAGCGCGGACGCGGCCTCAAGCACGCGGCGTGATGCGTCTGGTCGTCCGCGCGGGGCTGTCGCTGGCCCTGGTGGCTCTGGCGGCCTGCGCGGCGGTGCGCGAGGCGGTGTGGTGGCCGGTCTTGAGGCAAGTGTGGGCGGCCTCGCTGCCCAGGGCGGCGGCGCGTTCGAACTCGACGCGGGCCTCGCGCGCATCGCCGCGTTCCGCGCGCGCGGACTGCCGCTGTTCGAGAACTGCCAATGGCCGTACGTGCTGCAGGCGCTGTTCGAGTACCAGACGCTCGTCGGGCGCCTGGCCGGGCTGCCCATCTCCAACGCCTCCCTCTACGACGGCGCGTCGG
>CAMLNY010000367.1 GCA_946481405.1 uncultured Brevundimonas sp.
CCTCGCGCACCATCGGATGCAGGTTCAGCGCCGCCTCGACCTCGGCCGGATAGACGTTGTAGCCGCCGGTTATGATCAGATCCTTCGACCGCCCGATCAGATGCAACAGGCCGTCGTCGCCGATCCGGCCGATGTCGCCGGTCTTCAGCCAGCCGTCGTGCCGCGACGCCGCCGTCAGGTCGGGCGCGTCCAGATAGTGCGTCCGGGTCAGGTCGCCGCCGACCACGATCTCTCCCTCGCCGCGTTCGATCAGGGCGCCGTCGGCGGTCAGGAGGCGGACGGGCGTCCCGGCGAAGGGGCGCCCCACCCCGGCGCGCTTGTCCGGATCGGTCATCTCCGCGGGCGACAGGCCGGCGATGGTCATGGGGGCCTCGGTCTGGCCGTAGAGGGTCGAGACGACAGGGCCGAAGCGGTGGATGGCCTGGGCGATCCGGTCCGGCGACATGGGGGCGGCGGAATAGGTCAGGTGGCGCAAGGCAGGGAAGTCCGCGGGTGCGAACGCCGCCTCTCCCATCAGAAGGGCGATCAGGGTCGGAGGCATGAAGACGGTAGAGACGCGGCTCTTGAGTTCGCGAAGGATGGCGGCGCGGTCGGGCTCGGGCAGCAGGACATGCGCTCCGCCCGTCGCCAGCACCGGCAGGACATAGTGGGACGAGCCGTGGGTCAGGGGCGCGACGGCCAGGTTCACGTCGTCGGCGGTGAAGCCGTAGAAGTCGGACAGGGACCGCAGAGCCGCCGCGCCGCTGGCCTGGCTCTGCACCACCCCCTTTGGCACGCCTGTCGAGCCGCCGGTGAATTTGAGCGCGAAGGGCGCGTCGGCGTCGTCGAGGATCGCGGGCGGCACCGCATCGTCGACCCCGTCCAGCCAGGCCTCCAACGGCAGGGGACGGGGCGAGGCGCCCGCCGCCTCGGTCGAGGCCGCATCGATCAAGGTGAGCGCCGGGTTTGCCCGTGCCTGGAAGTCGGAGTTCAGCCGGGCGCCGTTCCGGGGGTTCAGCGGCGTCCAGACGGCGTTGGCGCGCAGGATGGCGAGATAGGCGACGACGTGCCGCCAGCTGTTCCGCGCGCACAGTCCGACCCGGTCACCGGGACCGATGCCGCGCGCCGCGAGGTCTCCGGCCGCCCGCTCGACGAGGGTGATCAGCTCGCCGTGGGTCAGGGTCGTGTCGCCGTCGAACAGGGCGGCGCGGTCGGCCTTGGCCCCGGCGTTGTCATAGAGGGCGCGGATCGGGTTCATGCGGCCCGCTCCAGCACGGTCACGACCGTCGCTGCCTCCTCGACGCCGAGGAAGCCGCCGCCGTTCTCGGCCACGGCGATGCGGGCGCCCGCGACCTGACGCGCGCCGGCCTCGCCGCGTAGCTGCGCAGTCAGTTCGTAGAGCTGAGCGATACCGGTCGCCCCGACCGGGTGCCCCTTGGACACCAGACCGCCCGACGGATTGACCGGCGTCTGGCCGCCCAGCGCGAAGTCTCCGGCGCGCAGACGGGCGCCGACCGTACCCGGTTCGGCGAGGCCGAGGTTCTCGATCTGCTGCACCTCGGCGTAGCTGGTGGCGTCGTGGACCTCGACGACATCGACGTCGTCGGGGCCGAGACCGGACTGTTCGTAGGCCTTCAACGCCGCCCGGCGACCGACGTGGTTCTCGAAATCATTGGCCGCCCGGTCGCTGGCGCTGACTAGAGCGCAGCCCCGGATACGGACGGCGCGGGACGCCGCGCCCAGCCGTGCCAGCCCCTTGGCCGAGACGATGACCGCCGCCGCCGCGCCGTCGCTGACGGGGGCGCACATGGCGCGGGTGAAAGGGAAGACGACGGGCTTGTCGGCCATCACCTGATCGACGGTCATGGGGGTGCGATACTGGGCGCGGTCGTTGGCGGCGCCGGCGGTGTGGTTCTTGGCGGCCACCCGGGCGAAGTCTTCCTGGGTCGTGCCGTGGCGGGCTATGTGGGCGCGGGCCTGGGCGGCGTAGAGGTCCATGAACAGGCTGCGATCCGGACCCGGATCTTCCCCGCCCATGGAGCGGATGTAGTCCACCACCCCCTCGCGGTCGTGGACATCCGTGCCGCCCGCAAAGGCCGCGGCGACCCGCTCGGGCCGGTCGGGCCAGACCATTTTCTCGACCCCGACGATCAGGGCGATGTCGCCCGCGCCCGCCTTGACCCAGTGGATCGCCGAGAGCACGGCGGTCGATCCGGAGGCGCAGGCGTTCTCCACGTTCACGACGGGGATGCCGGTCAGGCCGAGCGGCCTCAGCGCGATCTGGCCCCTCACCGTGTTCTGGCCCTCCAGCATGGGCTGGCGGGTGTTGGCGAACCAGGCGGCCTCGATGTCGGTGGGGGTCGCGCCCGCGTCGCTGAGGGCAGCCGTGACGGCCTCGGCGGTCAGCGACTTGACGCTGTCGTCCAGCCGCTTGCCGAAGCGGGTCATCGAGATCCCGGCGATGAAGATATCCGTGCTCACGCCGCCGGTCTGCGTCGTTGCACGATGCGGAAGCGCGACGCCACGAAGGCCAGGTCCGCCAGACAGGCGTTGCCCGCCGGGTTCAGCCCCGTGACGTGATAGTCCGAGTAGGCGGCGGCGAAGTTGATCCACATCGCGCCCGTCAGGTTGATCGACAGATTGGCCCCGGCGGCTTCATAGGCGGGCGTGGCCCGGTCGATGAAGTCCTCGTCGGTCGAATAGAGGTAGGAGGAGATCGACCCCTTGGTACGGGCCAGATCCGTCGCCTCCATCACGGCCTCGCCGGCGTCCTTGCGGACGAGGAAGAGCACGGGGCCGAACCGCTCCTCCGCGTACAGATCGACATGCGAGCCGGCCTCGACCGCGATCACCAGAGGCGTCATCGTGCGGGCGTTCGGGAACTGGGGGTGGGCGTAGGGGGCGGGGTCGCGAAGCGTCCG
>CAMLNY010000368.1 GCA_946481405.1 uncultured Brevundimonas sp.
TGGCAGCCAAGGCCGGGGTCCAGATCACGGATTCTGCGGTCGGGACCGCGCACCGGCCTCACCGCTCTTCTCATCGCCTTTTCCATCTGGACCCCGGCCTTCGCCGGGGTGCACGGTGGGGAGGCTTCGGGGGAGTAGCTTCATGATCGTGATCGACACACCACCGGCCGTTTCG
Source organism: uncultured Brevundimonas sp. (assembly GCA_946481405.1). Next base: position 176 of record CAMLNY010000368.1, read on the forward strand.
ACGGCCCCGGCCCAGGCGACGGCGGATCTGGTGGGCCGCTGGGAGGGCGCCATTCGGGTGGGCTCCACGACCATCCCTGTCGTCATCCGCGTCTTCGAAGGGCCGGACGGCCTGCGCGCCGTGATGGACAGTCCGGCCCAAGGCGCGCGCGACATTCCCGTCGCCGAGTTGAGCGAAACCTCGGGCGTCGTCCGCTTCACCGTCCCGGCCGCCGGCGGACGGTTCGAGGGCGCGCGTTCCGAAGACGGATCGACCTGGAGTGGAACCCTGTCCCAAGGCGCGGCCTCCATGCCTCTGGTCCTGACGCGCACCGTCGCGACCGCCGAAGTCGCCGCACCGCCCGCCCGGCCCCAAACGCCGGTCCCGCCCTTCCCCTACGCCGCCGAGGACGTGACCTTCCGCAACGCGGGCGCCGACATCACCCTGGCCGGGACCCTGACCCTGCCTCAGGGAGCAGGCCCCTTCCCGGCCGTCGTCCTGCTGACCGGGTCGGGGGCGCAGGATCGCGACGAGAGCATCATGGGGCACAGGCCCTTCGCCGTCTGGGCCGACGCCCTGACCCGGCGCGGGATCGCCGTGCTGCGCTACGACGACCGGGGCGTGGGCGGCTCGGGCGGCGGGTCGCTCGACGAGACCACGGCCGACTTCGCCGGCGACGCCCGGGCGGCCATGGACTGGCTGCGAACCCGGCCCGAGATCGATCCGGCACGCATCGGCCTGATGGGTCACAGCGAGGGCGGAGCGACCGCCCTGATCGCCACGTCGCAGGGCGCTGCCCCCGCCTTCGTCGTCATGATCGCAGGACCGTCCGTCTCGGGCGCCGACATCCTGACAGCGCAGTCGCGGGAAATCGTCCTGGCCTCCGGCGGCACCGAGGAGCAGGCGACGGCGGCCGAAGCGATGCAGGCCCGCTTCATGCTCGCGGTCCTGAACAACCGGAACGACGGCCCGGCCGCGGCCGCCGCGATCGAGGCCCTCGCCGCCGAGATCGGACAACCCGCCGCCCAGGCGTCCTCCGCCTCGCGCCTGATGAGCTCGGGCTGGTACCGCTATTTCACCGCCTATGACCCGGCGGCGGACATCCGGGCGCTGAACGCGCCGATGCTGGCCGTCTACGCCGGGCGCGACCGCAACGTCCCGGCGCAGGAGAACGCGACCCATCTTCGGACGCTGAAGCCCGACGCGGAGATCGTCGTCCTGCCGGGCCTCAATCATCTGATGCAGCACGCGACGACGGGCCTGCCCAATGAATACGCCACGATCACAGAGACCCTGGCTCCCGAGGCGATCACGGTCGTGACGGATTGGGTCGTGAGGGTGACCGGCGCCCGCTAGGGCGCAGGTCAGCCTGCGCAGGCCCGACCCGGACTGAACGTCGGCTGGATTGTGCCGCCCTCGAACCCTCGCGGGACCGGGTAGGGCTGGGCGGCCTTCAGGGCCGTCAGACCCGACGCCGCTACGGCGCGATATCCCGGCGTGTCCTGCGGATTTACCGGCTGCGGTTCGCCGACGATCCGGCCTTGTCCGTCGATCTCGACGAAGAAGGTCGCCGTCGCGCTGACGAAGGCCGGATCGTCACACTGCAGAATCCAGTGCGGATAGACCGCCGTCATGGCCCGCGCGAGCATGACGTCCGACGAGGCGCACGACGTCAGGCAGAGCGTGGCGGCCAGAAGGAGCGGCGTCCTCATGGCGTCATACCGGATGCGTCGGCTCGGGCTTCGGCGGATCGGACCGGGTCGTGACGGCGGAATCTTCCGGCAGCGGAATGAACTCCAGATCGTCCTCGGCCGGCAGCTTCATCCGACCCTGCTTCCAGTCTTCCTTGGCCTGATCCAGCCGGGCCTGAGAGGAGGAGACGAAGTTCCACCAGATCAACCGCTGGCCCACCGGTTCGCCGCCCAGCACCATGACGGTCGAGGGCGTCAGCGACTTCACCGTCGGCTCCGCGTGCGGTTCCAGCACGATCATCTGGCCCTCGTGGAAGGTGCGGTCGCCGACCTCGATCGATCCCCTGGCGATGTACAGCGCCCGCTCGGACATGCCGCCCGCGCCCTTGCCCGGAGGCGGCGCCGTGCGCACCCCCTCCTGCAGTTCCCAATGGACGTAGAACAGGGGCGACGACGTCTTCACATTGGCCTTGGCGCCGTAGGCCTCGCCCGCCACCAGACGCGCGAACAGGCCGCCGTTCTCATAAGCCGGCAGGGCGTCCTCGCCATAGTGCTGGAAGGATGGGTCGATCTCCTCTGCCTCGTCCGGCAGGGCGATCCAGGCCTGCATCCCGTTCATCGGGCCGCCCTGGGCCTTCTTCAGCGGGTCGGTGCGTTCGGAGTGGACGATGCCCTTGCCGGCGGTCATCCAGTTGACCTCGCCCGGACGAATGGCCTGGGTGTAGCCCAGGCTGTCGCGGTGCATGATCTCGCCCTCGAACAGATAGGTCAGGGTCGACAGGCCGATATGCGGGTGCGGCCGCACATTGATCGCCTCGGCCCCCGGCGCGAACTCGGCCGGTCCCATGTGGTCGAGGAAGATGAAGGGCCCGACCATCCGGCGCGAATGGAACGGCAGGATGCGCCCGACCTCGAACCCGCCGAGATCCTTCTTCCGCGCGTCGTTGTCGACCGACGTCACGATCGAGGCGGCGAAGTACAGGACCTTCTCGAGCTCGCGCGGGGCGATGTCGAGCAGGTAGCCGATCCGGCTCGGAACGCCCTTGAAGA
>CAMLNY010000369.1 GCA_946481405.1 uncultured Brevundimonas sp.
TAGTCCGCCAGGAACGCCCGGGCTTCATCGTCGGCGACAGGGGTGAAGACGGCCAAGGGTCAGTGATGGCCCAACGACGCGTGACGCGCCCGGACGATGTCGGCGAGGTCCGCCAGCACGCTCTCGGTCGTTGGCCAGCGGCCCGCGCCGCGACCCTTGCAGGACCACACCCGCCCGTCTTCACCGTAAACCTTCAAGCCGTTGCGCTCCCCGTTCAGGCTCTGGAAGAACGGGTCATCCAGTCCGACGTCAAGCGAAACCGAGGCCTTGAGGCCCTCGCCGTCGCGGGCACAGGCGCCGATCTGACGGACGGGTCCGGCGGGCTTGAAGGCTTCGGACAGGACGGCGCAGGGCACATCGGCTTCGGCGGGCGTGCGACCGAAGGCCTCGAAGGCCAACAGGCGGACCTTGGCGGCAGAGTCGCGGCCCTCCAGATCCGACGACGGGTCCTCCTCGGCGAAGCCGGCGACGCGGGCGTCAGCCAGGGCGTCGGCGAAGTCGGCGCCGGCCTGGAGCCGCGTCAGCATGAAGTTGACCGTGCCGTTCAGCACCGCCTCGAAGCCCTTGACGGGACCCGCCGCCTTGGCTGCGCGCAGGGTTTCGATCATGGGCGCGCCGCCGCCGACCGCCGCCGAATAGGCGAGTTGGGCGCCATGGGCGCGGGCAGCGGCGGCAAGACCGGCGGGGTCGCGGCTGATGGCCTGTTTGTTGGCGCTGGCCACATCGATGCCGCGCTCCAGCGCCGCCTTGATCAGGTCGTGGCCGGCGCCGCCTTCGGACAGGGCCTCCAGCAGGATGTCGGGCTGGAGGTCCAGCAGGGCCTCGCGGTCAGCCGTGAACAGTTCGGCCGGGGCTTCCACGTCGCGGGCCTTGGACGGATCGCGGACCAGAACGCCGACGACCTTGAACCGCCCATCCTTCTGCAGCCGCTGCAGCAGGCCGCCGCCGACGACGCCGCAGCCGGCGATGGCCACCTTCAGCGGCGCGTCGGGCACCGACGGTCCCGGGGGAGCCGAGTGATCGCCGACCACCGTCGAGTCGGCGCGGCCGAGCGCGGCCACCTCGATCTCCACCGAGCGCTGCTGGCCCAGGTCGATCGCGTCGTGCTGGACCAGCGCGCCGCCGTGGCGACGGGCATCGTCCCAGCTGGCCCGGCGATAGCGCAGCGGCTTGCCAGAGGCCGAGGCGGGGTCGCGGTCGTAGAGGCCGTCGACGTCCTTCACTAGGCGCACGCGCGGCAGGCCGAGTTCGGCCGCGAGGAAGACCGCCGTGAGGTCCGAACCGCCCCGGCCCAGAAGGACCACCTTGCCGTTGCCGGCGATCGCGCCGAAGCCCGGAACCACGACCACCTGATGCTCCGAAAGCGCCTTCCAGAGGGCCTCGCTGCGCAGCGAGACCGGGTGAGCGTGCTCCGACGGCCCTTCGGCGACGATGCCCAGTTCGCGCACGGACAATGCCGCCGCGTCGAGGCCGATACGATCACAAGCGATGGCGACGAGCGCCGCCGCCTTCTCCTCGCCCAACGCCACGTAGCCCGGAAGAAGATCGTTTTCGTGGTCGAGGCCGAGCTCACGGGCGTCAGCCAGAAGCCGGTCCGTGTGGCCGCCGAGCGCCGAGACCACTGCGATCACCTTTCGGCCCGCGCGGACGTGGCCGTAGACCTCGGACGCCACTGCCGGAGCGCAGGACTGGTCCTGCAGGATCGAGGAGCCGAACTTCAGGACCACCACCTCGGCGGCGGGGGAGGGTTCGGCGACCGGTTTCTCGACGACGGCGAGGCGGGCGTTGGAGTGGGGCATCGGGGTGGTCCGTTTCGGTGAGGAGGTTGGGGTCGGGGCAAAGAGAAACCCGCCTGGCCTGGGGCCGGGCGGGTCTGGGTTGGCTGGGTTGTCTTTCGACCGCCGCGCTAACCTGTTCCCGCCCGCGAGGGGCCGGTGGTGGTCATGCCGGTGGTGGTCGAAATGAGGGTGGCGCGCGTCATCGAACGCAGCGCGAAGGCGGCGGTCGAAGTCGAAACGGCGATGCGGCCGAGACGTGACACAGGCGAACCCCAGGGAAAAACGTTGATCTCAGGGTGTCGGCAACGATCTTCGCCGTCAACCCGGTTCGTGCATCTTTTTTGCGCCAACCGCTCGCACCGCGACTTTCGCATCACGACGTCGCCTTCACGCGGGAGTTACTGGGTAGATTTTTTCTCTTGACCGGCGAGGCCGTCGCCCTCAACGTAAGCTCACTCATCAAGACCGACCGAGGGATAGGCCCTTTGACGTCGGGGCAACCATCGGTTTCCAGCCGAACGGTGCCAACTCCTGCGAGGACCCGTTTCGGCGGTTCCGCGAGAGATGAGTGGAGCGTCGATCAGGCGACGTCTCCACGATCTGTCATCGCATCGGAGCCTTGCTGGGCGGGACGATGCGGACGATGGCCTTCGATACTCAGACCCTTTCGGCGGAACCGCTCTGTCGGCCCGTGCGCGCGCTTGCCCGAAGCGGCAATGGCGCGATCGACATCGCCGTGGAGATCCCCGCCGACTTCCGCCTGCTGTCGGGCGAGCGGCTGGGCCAGCGTCAGGTGGTGGGGCGACTGCACGGCAAGGCCGGGGCGCCGCTGATCGTCGTGGCCGGGGGCATCTCGGCCGGTCGTTTCGTGCACCGGACCGAGACCAACGGTCTGGGATGGTGGTCGGGCGCGGTGTCGATCCGGGGTCCGATCGACCTCAGCCGCTTCCAGGTTCTGGCCTTCGACTACGCCCCCGAGGCCGGGGACGGCGGGGGCCCCGTCACCATCACCACCCATGACCAGGCCCGGCTGCTGGGGCTGATCCTGGGCGAGATCGGCGATCCGACCGTGGCGGCCTTCGTCGGCTGCTCCTACGGC